>JARXKR010000076.1 GCA_030271565.1 Pseudomonadota bacterium | reverse complement strand
GCCAGTTTCGGGCTCTATTCGGACGAAAGCGACATTGCCGCGCTGCTGCGCGGAATCGAACGGACAGCAAGGATTTTCAAGTGAGCAGCGATCCCAAATTCACGGTGGAAGAGGTGACCGCAGTAACTCCGCCGGCGCGCGCCAAGGTCGAAGAGTCTGCCGCGCAGACGTTCGAGCGCAAGCGCGACTACCTCGAAGGCTTCCTCGCCGAAAAACCCAAAGATGTTCCGGCGGGCGAACCGGGCGGTGATCTTTACGAAGACGTAATTGCGGCGCTCAAGGACATTTTCGATCCCGAAATTCCGGTCAACATCTACGACCTCGGCCTGATCTACGGGGTCGATGTCGCGGATGATGGCGGCGTCATGGTGACCATGACGCTGACCACGCCGCACTGCCCGGTGGCCGAATCGATGCCCGGCGAGGTCGAGTTGCGGGTCGGCGCGGTCCCGGGTGTGCGCGACGCCGAGGTCGAACTGGTGTGGGATCCGCCATGGGACCCCGCGAAAATGAGCGACGAAGCCCGCCTCGAACTGGGGATGCTGTGATGACGACAACCAAAACTCGCCGTCCATTGCCGGCGGCAGTGATCCTCACCCCTGGGGCCGAGGCGCGAATCGCCAAGCTGATGGCCGACGCGCCTGAAGGCGCAATCGGAGTCAAACTCTCGACCCCGCGGCGCGGCTGTTCGGGGCTGGCCTATTCGGTCGATTACGTGACTGAGGCGGACAAGTTCGACGAACGGATCGAAACTCCCGGCGGTTCGTTCTTCATCGACGGTGCCTCGGTGCTCTATCTCGTCGGCAGCACGATGGACTGGGCCGACGACGATTTCACCGCCGGGTTCGTGTTCGAAAATCCCAACGCCAAAGGGGCTTGTGGCTGCGGCGAGAGCTTTACGGTCTGAGTCTCAGACGGCAGCAGGCTGCGGCACGAACTGCCCGCCGGTTTGCGCATCGAGAAATGCGATCAGTGCCTTTTCGTGCTCGTCGAGTTCCTCGTCGGCCTCAAGCAGGTCGCTGAGCCAGGTTGCTTCGGCGGGGTTGAGTACTGCGGCGGCATCGGCTTTGTCGTCCCAGGCTTCGATCCCGGTGTCGGGGTCGTTATCGCCGAGCAGGCTGGCAAACGCGCCGCCAAAGTCGGGTTTGGAGGTTGCAAGCCGACCAAGGAAGCCGCCGATCCCGTCGCCTTCGTTGTTCATAAAGGCCTCAAGCTCGCCAGCGCGATGCGCGCTGAGCGGCTCGTCGCCGCCGAACCCGAGCAAGTAATTGGCAACGCCCTGCACAAACAAAGTTTCCCATTCGCCCGCGTTGACTTCGTAAAGCGCAGCGTCCTTGATCCGGAACAGCATTTCGGCTTCGCGCTGGCTCACCGCTGCTGGCCGATCACCAGCTGGGGCGAAGATCAGACGGCGCAGCAGCGCGCATTCGGCCTCGTTGATGCCTTTGGGGGTCAGCACCCCGTAGCGGGTTGGACCGTCGCCGTGCAGGACGGCTTCCTCGACCTGCTTCAGCGCATAGGCCTTGAGCCGTTCGGGTGCGTTCTGCGCAACTTCGAGCACCCGGACGAGCAATTCGAGCTCGGCCATCGATCCGAGCCGGCCGTCGCGGTCGATCCGCGTGATCAGCTCGTCGGCCATCTCGTCATCGATATAGCCTGACGGAGGCACCGTCTCGACGATGAAGTGGCTCAGCGCCTCGACAAAGAAATCGCACCATTCGCTGGTCGGCAGGGTGCAGGCATCGTTGGCCGCAAACAGCGCCTCGGCTTCATCGGGACCGATCGCCCCGTCGGCCCAGCCCATCCGCCGCAGTTCGAGGATTTCGTCCGCAGAGATCCTGCCGTCGCTCGCCACGTCTGCGGCCAGGGTCCCGAATTCCATGCTCATAGCGGCCTGTTCCCGTTGATTTCACTTGGCGCGGGAATGCCAGAACAACCTTAAATACGCGTTACCCATGTGCGGATGAATCAATTCATCACGGCCGTTTGAGCGCGGCAACACACGAGGTCCGGTCGACATCCTGTCCGTCGCTGGCGCGGCGCGCGTCGACATAAGTCGCCTCGGGCGGCGCGCCGGGAGCGGGTGGGTAGAGATAGACGTCGAGCACGCAGGCGGTCCCGGTGAACTGCAATTTGCGTGCATCGCCTTCCCACACGTCGAGCCGGGCCGGACCGAAGCGGCGGGTGAGCTCGTCGGGGCTGGCCCCGATCACGCCTTCGAGGCCCGGCGCGGCGAGCACCCGTGGGCGCGCCGGGGGGGCATGCACGGGCGCGCGGACCGCAACGAGTTGCGGCTTGGGCGGCGGGGCGGAGGCGACGCTCTTGACCCCGCCCGAGCCGCAAGCGGCTAGCATGGGCGGCAACGTCAGGGCGAGCAGGAGATTACGGTGCATTGCGCAGCCCTTTGCGATGAATCAGGTGCACCGCGCAAGCCGCGCCGAGGAACGGTGCGGCGAAGTTGGCAATGGGTACGGTGAGCAGAATTGCCGTCACCCCGCCCAGCGCGAGCCGCTCGAGAGCGCCAAGCGGCGGCGGGTCTTGCGGGCTGGTGCGATGCCGCAGCCAGACCATGTCCTGCAGCTCGCGCCCGAGCAGCACCGCGTTGACCGCGATGAACACCAGCGGTGCACCCACCCCGGTAACCAGCAAGAGCAGCGCGAAGGGTAGCGCGATCAGGTTGAACAGCAAAGCCCGGCCCGCGCCGCCCAGCCCCCGCGCCAGTTCCGCGCGCCAGCCCAGCTTGCGCGCGCGGGCGACCATCGCAGGATAGTCGCGCGCCTCGATCGCGGCGACCACCTCGTCGGCGAAGAACTGCAACACTGCCAAGGCGACCACCCGCCACAGCAGCCAGCCGGCGAGCAGGACCACGAACGCGGCGGCAATCTGGCCGAGGCCGCCATCGCCGCCGTAGCGTTCGAGCGCCGCGCTTAGCGCCCACCACCCACCAAAGCCCAGCACCGCGCAGGCAAACAGCGTGGTGGCCAGACTCTTGAGCCAGATCGGCACCAGTCGCGGGTCGAACAGCCGGGTCAGGGCGAGGGCCAGTGCGCTCAGCATCGAGAGTGGAATCGCGGAGCCAACCTCAACTGTCAACGCTTCCCTCACTGCCCGAAAACGGCTAGGCGCGGCGCAAATTTTCCAAGCAACCGAAAGAGTTCCAGTGTCCCAGCCCAGCACGCACGTAATCGCCATCGGCAATGCCATCGTCGACGTCATGGCGCCTTGTGCCGACAGCCTGATCGAGCAGCTCGGGCTGGTCCGCGGCGGCATGACCCTGGTCGACACCGCCCGCGCGCAGGAACTCTACGATGCGATGGGCCCGGCGCGCGAGATTTCGGGCGGATCGGCCGCCAACACGCTCGCCGGACTCGCCGCGCTGGGCAGCAAGTGCGCCTTCATCGGCCAGGTAGCGGGCGATCAGCTCGGCGAGGTCTTCGCCCACGATATCCGCGCCGGCGGGATCAGCTTCGCCACCCCGCCGCGCAGCGATGAACCGCCGACCGCGCGTTGTCTGATCTTCGTTACCCCCGATGGCCAGCGCACGATGAACACCTACCTCGGCGCCTCGCAATACCTCCCCGCCGCTGCGCTCGACGAAGCCGCGATTGCCGATGCCGCTATCCTCTATCTTGAAGGCTATCTGTGGGATCCCGAAGAACCGCGCGCGGCGATGCGCCGGGCGATCTCGGCGGCGCGCAACGCCGGCCGCAAGGTTGCCTTCACGCTGTCCGACGCTTTCGTGATTGCGCGCCACGGCGACGATTTCCGCGCGCTGATCGCGGCGGGCGAAATCGACATCCTGTTCGCCAACCATGTCGAACTGGCAGCGCTGACCGGGCACGAGGATTTCCATGCCGGGATCGACCAGCTCAAGGCGAACATCCCGATGCTGGTCGTGACCCGCGGCGAGCTCGGTGCGGTCGCGGCGACCGGCGGCGAGCTGTTCGATGTCCCGGCCGAGCCGGTCGGAAAAGTTGTCGATACCACCGGCGCGGGCGACCTGTTCGCCGCCGGGTTCCTTCATGCCCACGTCGAGGGCCGCAGCGTGACCGATTGCCTGACTTTGGGCGCGGTCTGCGCGGCGGAAATCATTTCGCACTATGGCGCGCGACCCGAAGCCGATCTGCGCGAACTGGCGGCCCACCGACTTGGCTGATATAGTGAATCGTATAGTCAATATAGATTGAATCGATTTCCACACATTTATCCACTAGCTTTTCCCTCGGGGTGATTCGCGCGCAGTAAAACTGCGGTGATGCTTAGGGGACTGGTCGCATGAATGTCGTAACTTCGATTGGGGATTTTGCCTGCCGCCGCGATGTGACCACCGAGGGTGAGCACCCGCGCGTGGTGCTCGCCGATATTGCCGGCCGGCCGCGGCCACCTGCCCGAATCATTACCGTCGCCAATGAAAAGGGCGGAGTGGGCAAATCGACCGTCGCCTTCCATCTCGCCGTGGCGCTGGCCGATACCGGGCACAAGGTGCTCGCGCTCGATCTCGATCGCCGTCAGCAATCGCTGACCCGCGCTTTCACCAATCGCGGCGGCACTGCCAAGCGGCTGGGCGTGCGGCTGCCTTTGCCTCGCCACTTGCTGCTGCAGAACCAGTCGGGCGCCGGGCTGTGCCAGGAACTGGCGCGCACCGCGTGGGACTGCGATTTCGTAGTGATCGATGCCGCCGGGCACGATTCGCCCATTGCCCGGCGGGCGATCGCGCTGGCGGACCTGCTGGTCTCGCCGGTCAATTCCAGTTTCGTCGATCTCGACCTGCTCGGTAAATTCCACCCGGTCAGCAACAAGCTGCAAGGGCCCGGCTGCTTCGCGATGATGGTCACCGAATTGCGCACAGCGCGCAGCGAGATGGGCATGGCCGCGCTCGACTGGCTGGTGCTGCAGAACCGCAAGCGCCGTGAAACCAGCAAGAACCAGGACAAGGTCGACAAGGCGCTGCGCCAGCTAGCCCAGCGGCTCGAATTCCGCATCGGCAACGGATTGTTCGAACGGGTCGCCTACCGCGAGCTGTTCCTGCTTGGCCTGACGCACCTCGACTTGCGCCGCATCCCCGAACTTGCCCGCACCAAAGTCGCCGCGGCGATCGAAGTCATGGCTTTGCTCGACGACCTCGATCTCGATGAGGCGGCGGACAGCCTGCTCGGCGGCGTCGTCGCTGCGGTGGGAGCCTGGACCAAATCGGAACCGGTGGCGGTTTAACCGCGCCCTACGTCCACTTTTGTCTGCCTAGAGTTCCCGGGAAAACGGCTGGCGCGTATCGAAAGCTGGGCCGTTGGGGATGATCGTGTCATGCAAACCGGGCGCCATGCCGCGAAAGCGGTCGCCGCTGACGCGGGCCTGGGGATGGTAATAGACCACGAATTGTGCGCCACCGCGCGCGGGCAGGTCAGTCGCAAACTGGTTGCCCGAGCAATCGGCAAAATTGATGCTGGATACCGCTTCACCGGGCGGTTGCGCCGATTTGCGTCCCGCCGGGATGAAGAACTTGCAATTGCGCACCACATTGCGCTGCCCGCCGCCCGGATCGGCCTCGATCGCCGGGAAGGCCCCGGCTCCCCCGCTGCGGTGCCGCCCGATTAGCGTCACGCGATCGAGCACCACGCGGTTGTTTTCGTGAGCGTGGAAGATGCCGTATGGCCCGTCCCCTTGAAAGGTCGCGTTGCGGACCGTCAGGTCGCCGCCATGCTCTCCGCTCCAGCTGGTCCAGAAGGTGCCATTGCCCAGATCGTGCGTCCCGCCCTCAAGGACGGCTCCGGGCCAGCAGATGATTATCGGATTTGGCGTGTTGTTGCCGTTGCGCGAGTTGCAATCGACAATCCGCAGATAGCCCTGAAAACACTGCGTGTAGGCGGCGAGGAAGGCGCTGCCGTTGTCGAGGAATTCGCAGCGCTCGAAATGGAGATTCCCAGTCTTCGTATCGACCTGCGCCGGCAGGTAATGATCGGGTTCGACATCGACCCCGAAGCCGGGGGCATGATGGCCGTAGTCGCCGGTACCGTACGCACTGCCGTTGAAGGCGGAATCGGTGCAAGTCAGCCCCAGCACCTGAAGCGGGGCCAGGCCGCCGCGGGCGTTGTTGAGGCAGCGCACCCGCTCGATCCGGATGTCACGGCAAGCGGTTCCGCGCGCGCCGCTGAGCGAGGCATCGTCCGACAGCAAGATCGCATCGGTCTGGCAATGATGCAGGCGCAGGTCGCGCAACGTGACGTTTTTGCAGGCGTGTAGCGCGACCAGATAGGCATGCGCCTCGTCGACCCCGGCATCGCGGCTCATCTGCAGCACGCCGCCATCGATGTCGAAACCACTGATGACAACATCCTCGCAGTGGCGCAGCTCGAACGGCATGAAGATGGCGGCGAGCAGGCCGGACACGACGCCTTCGGAATTGAGCTGCGCGCTGCGATGGAAATGCCCGTTGAGCTTGATCCGCGCCCCGGTTCCGATCAATTCCAGCCCGCGGCAATTGATGAAATGCGCATTGGTCACGTCTTGCGGACTGCGCGCCATGAATTCGGGCCGCTGATAGGCTTTGCTGGTGCGATAACGCGCGACATAATAGTCGCCCGCGGGAAACCGGTAGCGTCCGCCGCCCCTGGCATTGGCGGCGGCGGCCAGAAGGCGGAATGCGGCGTAATTGTCGGTACGGCCATCGTTGACGAAGCCGAACGCGGTGATCACGTCGATTGCGGCTTGGGTGCCAAGCTGCGCACGCGGCCGCGCGGTAGCGGCAGCGGCGGCCGTTGAAGCCAGAAATTCGCGCCGATCCATCGCGCCGTATGCTCCAGTACTTACCGGCGCCGAATGCCAGCGCGGCCAATAGACACTGCAACCGCCAAGGTGAACCGCCGATTGCCCGCCTAGCTCTCCTCCGCGCGCTCGCGGTCCACTTCGCGCCAGCCGATATCGCGGCGGCAGAAGCCATCGGGAAAATCGAGCGCGTCGACTGCGGCATAGGCGCGCGCCTGCGCTTCGCTGACGCTGCTGCCACTTGCAGTGACGTTGAGCACCCGCCCGCCGCTGGCAACGAGCTGACCGCCCTTGAGCGCGGTGCCGGCGTGGAAGACCTTCGCGCCATGCGCTTCGGCCGCTGCAATGCCTTTGATCGTACCGTCTGCTTTGGGCGTGCCCGGATAGCCTTCGGCGGCCATCACCACGGTCAGCGCGGTCTCGCCGGACAGGCGCGGTGCGGGAAGCGCAGCTAACCGGCATTCCGCTGCCGCCAGCAACAGCTCGGCCAAATCGTCCTCCAGCCGCAGCATCAGCACCTGGCATTCGGGATCGCCGAACCGCGCGTTGTATTCGATCAACTGGACCCCGGTCGTAGTAAGCATCAGCCCGGCATAAAGCACGCCCGAATAGGGCATGCCCTCGGCCGTCATCGCGCGCACGGTCGGGGCGATGATCCGCTCGATCGCCTCACCCTCAAGCAGCGGGGTCAGCACCCGCGCCGGGCTGTAGGCTCCCATCCCGCCAGTGTTGGGGCCGGTATCGCCGTCGCCCACCCGCTTATGATCCTGCGCCGAGCCCAACGGCACAATCGTGTGGCCATCGGTGATTGCAAAGAAACTCGCTTCTTCGCCGTGGAGGAATTCCTCGATCACGGCTTCCGCCCCCGCGCTGCCGAACCGGCCCGAAAAGATGTCATGCAGCGCTGCCTCGGCTTCACCCCGGGTCATCGCGACGGTCACCCCTTTGCCGGCAGCGAGCCCATCGGCCTTGATCACCACCGGGATGGTAAAGCTGTCGAGCGCGGTCAGGCCTTCGACCTTGTTGCGCACCCGGCGGAAGGCACCCGTCGGGATATTATGGCGCGCGCACAGTTCTTTGGTGAAGGCCTTCGATCCTTCAAGCTGGGCGGCGGCCTTGCTCGGGCCGAACACCGATACGCCGGCGGCGCGCAGGCTGTCGGCCAAGCCATCGACCAATGGGGCTTCGGGCCCGATCACCACCAGCCCGATCTGCTCTGCCGCGCAAAATGCCGCCACCGCCGCGTGGTCCTTGGCATCGAGCGATACCAGGTGGGCATGTTCGGCAATGCCCGGATTTCCGGGCGCGGCGAACAGCTTCGCACAGCGCGGGGATTGCGCCAGCTTCCACGCCAGCGCATGTTCGCGCCCGCCCGATCCCAGCAGCAGGATATTCATGCCGACTTCGCCTTACCCAGAAGATGATCAACCTGCCGGGCTGGTAGCGAATGAGAGCGTGCGCGACAACGCCGCAGCGCTGTCGGTCAGCGAGATATCGGCGGCGCTCAAGCGGACGGTCGAGGACACCTTCGGGTTCGTGCGGGTGCGCGGCGAGCTGTCGGGGGTCAAACGCGCCGCTTCGGGGCATATGTACCTGTCATTGAAGGACGAGAATGCCCGGCTCGACGCGGTGATGTGGCGCGGCACGGCCGGACGGCTCAATTTCCAGCCCGAGGACGGGCTCGAGGTCATCGCCACCGGCAAGCTCACGACTTATCCCGGCCGTTCGAACTACCAGCTGGTGATCGAACGGATGGAGGTCGCGGGCGAAGGCGCGCTGCTGGCCTTGCTCGCCCGGACCAAGGCGCGGCTTGAGGCCGAGGGGCTGTTCGCGCCCGAAGGCAAGAAGTCGCTGCCCTACCTGCCGCGCGTGATCGGGGTAGTGACCTCGCCCACCGGTGCGGTGATCCAGGATATCCTGCACCGGCTGGCCGACCGCTTTCCGGTCCATGTGCTGGTCTGGCCGGTACTGGTTCAGGGACAGGGCGCGGCCGAGCAGGTCGCGGCGGCGGTGCGCGGGTTTTCGAACCTGCCCGAAGGCGGCGCTGTGCCGCGCCCCGACCTCGTCATCGTCGCGCGCGGCGGCGGCTCGATCGAAGACTTGTGGGCCTTCAACGAGGAAGCCGTGGTCCGCGCGATTGCCGAATGTTCGATTCCCACGATCAGCGCGGTCGGGCACGAGACCGACACGACGCTGGCCGATTACGCTGCCGACCGGCGTGCGCCGACTCCGACTGCGGCGGCTGAACTGGCGGTGCCGGTGCGCAGCGACCTCGCCATCCAGCTCGCCGAATTGGGTCTGAGGAAACGCCGCGCGGTGGTCCGACCGTTGCAGCTAGGGCGCGAGCGGCTCGCCGCGCGGGTCCAGCGGTTGCCTGCCCCTGCCGCGCTGCTGAGCAGCCACAGCCAGCGACTCGACGAAACCGGTGATCGCCTGCGCCGCGCCCTCGTTCAGCGCACCCAGATAGCGCGCGGCGAGTTGCAGCGTGTCTCCGGACGCTTGTCTGCCCCGTTGCTCCAGGCCCGCGCTTCGGCGGCGAGCGAGCGACTGCGCGCATTGGTCCGGCTGTTCCGCTCGCTCGATCCCGACCGGGTGCTCGGCCGCGGCTATGCCCGGATCACCGGCAGCATGGGCCAGACGCTGGTCGATCGTGCTGCCGCAGTTGGCGAACCTGCGCTCACCGTGCACTTTCGCGATGGCGGGCTTGAGGTGGTTCCGGCGGGAACTGCGCCCATGCGTGCCGCACCCAAGCCCAAACCGCCGCCGCCATCCGATCCCGGACTACAAGGTAAATTGCTCTGAAAGGTTGGCCGGGGTAGTGTGCCAGCCATGTTGATGTCATCCTCCGATCGCCCCGCCATGCTGTTTTACCAAGCAAACGGCTTCCGCGTGCTCAGTCCGGGCAGCCATGTGGTCTGCGCGGTGAGCGGCGCGGAAGTGCCGCTCGAGGCGCTGCGGTACTGGTCGGTCGAGCGGCAGGAGGCCTACGCCAGCGCCGACCTCGCGACGCGCCGCCTCCTCCCCCAGAGCTAAACATGGTCGACCGGCGCATGCTGCTGGCCGGAGGCGGGTTGGTGCTCGGCCTAGGGCTGTGGCGTGCGCGCGGGATGGCGGCGGAGGCGCTGGGATTTGCGCCGAACGCCGACTTCGGCCTCGCCGGGGCCTTGACCCAAGGTGGCTGGGCGCGCGGTCAGGTGCCGCCGGGGACGAACCAGCTCGCGCTGTCGGGCAAGCCGGTCGGGGTGGCGCGCGACGGACGTTTCTTCATTGCCTTCGACCGCGATTCCACAACCCAGCTGCAATTGACCGCGCGGCTCGGTGACGGCCGCCTGTTGTCGCGCAATGTGGCGGTCGCGCCGCGAGCATGGCAAATCGAACATATCCCGCTCGGCCCCAAGCCGGGCACGCCGCCCAGCGAAGCCTATGCGCGGTTGCGCAGCGGCGAACTCGCCCGGATCAATCAGGCGCGCAGTGTCGATCACCTGATCGAAGGCTGGCGGGAGAAGTTCATCTGGCCGGTGTACGGCCGGCTATCGGGCAAATTCGGCTCGCAGCGGATCTACAACGGCGTGCCCGGCAGCTATCATTCGGGCCTCGACATCGCCACCGGGACCAGCGGCACTCCGTTCGTCGCCCCGGCCGACGGGGTGGTGACGCTGGCCGCAGCGAGCCCGTTCAGCCTCGAGGGCAAGCTTTTGATGATCGACCACGGGATGGGGCTGAACAGCGCCTTCCTGCACTGCTCAAGCCACGCAGTGCAGGAGGGCGATGTCGTCCGCCAGGGCCAGTACATCGCC
>JARXKR010000075.1:7445-10634 GCA_030271565.1 Pseudomonadota bacterium | reverse complement strand
TTGCCGTTGATGATGATCATGTCCTTGGCCCGGCCGACGATGAACAGGTAGCCGTCGACCAGATAGCCCATGTCGCCGGTATCGAGCCAGCCATCGACCAGGCAATCGGCGGTCGATTCGGGATCGCGGAAATAAGAGTGCATCACGCTCGGCCCCTTGCACCAGACCTTGCCGATGTGGTGATCGGGCAGCGCGTGGCCGCTTTCACCGCGCACTTCGAGGACCATGTCCTTGACCGCCTTGCCGCAGTTGACGATCGCGCGGTAACGCGCCGGACGGCTGAGATCGCGCGGGGTGCCCGAGAGGCGCTCTTCCTCGACCAGTTCGACCCGGATGCCTTCGCCCGGGGGCATGATGGTGACGGCGAGGGTCGCTTCGGCCAGACCGTAGCTGGGCAGAAAGGCGCTGGCCTTGAACCCGGCTCCGGCAAAGGCGTTGACGAAGCCCTGCATCACGTCGGGGCGGATCATGTCCGCGCCGTTGCCTGCGACCCGCCAGCGCGCCAGGTCGAAGCGTTCACCGACATGGCTCTGGCTCGAGATGCGGCGCGCGCAGATGTCGTAGCCGAAAGTTGGCGAATAGGACAGCGTGGTGCCCGGATTGCGGCTGATCATGTCGAGCCAGGCGAGCGGACGCCGCGCGAAATCTTCGGTCTTGAGGTAATCGGCCGACATCTGGTTGGCGATCGGCGAGAGGAAGCAGCCGACCAGCCCCATGTCATGGTACCACGGCAGCCACGAGACGCAGCGGTCACCATCGATCAGGTGCATCCCTTCGCCGTGGCCAGCGAGGTTATTGAGCAGCGAGGCATGAGTCACCGCAACCCCGTGCGGGAAGCGGGTCGATCCGCTCGAATACTGGAGATAGCAGATATCGTCGGTGTGCGCGGCGGGCAGCTCGACTTCGGGCGCATGCTGGCCGGCGAAGTGTTCCCAAGCAATCCCCTCGCAGCCTTGCCGCGCAGCGGCGGCACTGGCCATTTCGCCGATTTCATCCGGATAGAACAGAATCCTGGGGTCGCTCGACTGCAATTGCACCGCAAGCTGGTCGATGTAGCTGTCCTTGCCGCCAAAGCTGGTCGGCAGCGGCAACGGCACCGGCCAGGCTCCGGCATAGATGCAGCCGCAGAACAGCGCGGCAAATTCCGGACCGGTCTCGGCGACCAGCGCGATCCGGTCGTCTTTCTTGACCCCGTGCGCGATCAGGCGGCGCGCGGCGATCATCGCTTCGTCGCGCAGCTCGCTATACGGATAGGGCCGCACCAGATTACCGCGCGGATCGTGGAAGTTGAGCCCGCGCTGGCCTTGCGCGGCATAGTCGAGCGCCTCGCCAAATGTGGCAAAGGTCGACAGCCTGCGCGGCAGCCCGTCATGATTGGGGGTAGGAACCAAGGTGGCATTTGCGCCCTGGGCTGCGGCGTCGATCACTAGCGTGGCGGCGTCGTTCATTGTCAAAACCCGTTTCTTATCAATGCGTGAGGCCGGATTTTCCGGTACCCATGCATCCCGAAGCGTTCACAGACCCCGCACGGCGTCTGCACTGGGCTATTTCATTTGCCGGGGACTGTGGCACGAATAAGGCCATGGTAACCAAACCCCGGTCATACGAGCGCAAAGAAAAACGCCCGCCGCGTCCACTCGACGCGCGGCGGCTCAATGATCTGGCGCTGCATTATGTCGCGCGCTTTTCCACCAGCGCGGCCAAACTGGAGGATTACCTGCGGCGCAAGTTGCGCGAGCGCGGGTGGGAGGGCGAGGTTGAGCCGGATCTGCGGGCACTCACCGAGAAATTTGTCGCGGCCGGCTACATCGATGACGAGGCCTATGCCCGCGCCAAGAGCGGGGCCTTGCTGCGGCGCGGCTTCGGCAACCGGCGGATCGGTCAGGCGTTGAGCGCCGCCGGGATCGCCGAGGAGATTCGCACCGAAGTTCGCGCAGGCGCGGCGGCAGAACGCAGCGCAGCGCTGGCCTTGGCGAGCAAGCGCCGGTTCGGGCCGTTTGGTTCAGCCGTGCTCGACCGTCCGGCGCGTGACAAGCAAATCGCCGCCATGCTGCGCGCCGGACATTCGTTCGACACCGCCCGCGCGTTGATCACTGCGGGTGACATCAAGGCGGCGCAGGACTGGGCAGCGGCGGCCGATGAAGGCGATCGGTGACAGCCCGCCTCTTGCGCCGGGCGGGGGTTAGGCGCTAACGCCCCGGTCATGGGAATCCTCGGCAAGATCTTTACCTGGTGGGACGGCGCGACCATCGGCACCTTGTTCAACTCGGCGATGACCGGCGAGAAAGTCGGTTCGGACGTGACCGGCAACACCTACTACCGGGCCAAAAAGCCGTTCGGCAAAGGCCATCCTTTCGCCGGGCAGGAGCGCCGCTGGGTGATCTACAGCGGGGCCAACGATGCCAGCAACGTGCCGGCCGAGTGGCACGGCTGGCTCCACGGCGCGTTTGCAAATGGAGAAGTGCCCGAAAGCAACCTCCCGGCACCGCGCATCTGGGAAGCCGGCTACACCCCCAATGCGACCGGCACCGGCGCTGCTTATCGCCCGGCCGGCGCGCTCGAACGCGGGGGCAAGCGCGCTGCGGCAACCGGGGATTACGAAGCCTGGTCGCCGGACGCGTAATTGCAATGCGGGCCGCGCATCTGCTTGGGCTGGTCGCCTCGCTGGCCGCACTATCGGGCTGCAACCGCAGCCCGAACGACGCCGCCGAAGCGGTGGCAACCGAAGTGCCCAAGTCGTTCAGCAGCCCCGGCGCCAACGCGCAGGTTGTCGAAAGCGAATATGGCACCCCGGTCAAGGACCGCGTCGCCACATTGGGCCTGCTCAACAAGCGCAACAACCTGTCGCAAGATGTGGTGCTCAAGGTCGGCGAAGCCAAGCGGATCGGCAACGTGATCGTCAAGCTGGCCACCTGCGAGCGTTCGTTGCCGTGGGAAGCCGCGCCCGAGACCGGTGCCTTCGTGCAGGTCTTCGTCGAAGAGCGCGAACGCGCCGACCAGCCGCTGACCTGGCGCAAAGTTTTCTCGGGCTGGCTGTTCAAGAATTCGCCGGCGCTGAGCGTGGTCCAGCACCCTGTTTACGACGTCTGGGTCAAGGACTGCGCGATGAAGTTCCCGGGCGAGGAAGACAGTCCTGCGGCTGCAGCGTCGCCGAGCAGAGCGGCGAATCCCGCAGGTAGCCCGGCTCCA
>JARXKR010000075.1:0-7345 GCA_030271565.1 Pseudomonadota bacterium | reverse complement strand
TGCGGCTGCAGCGTCGCCGAGCAGAGCGGCGAATCCCGCAGGTAGCCCGGCTCCAACGGCTAAGCCCCCCCTATCAACGGCGGCCTCGCCGGCTCCGGCAGCCAAGCCCAGTGCTTCGCCATCCGCCTCGCCCATCGGGCGCTGAGCCACCCGCAACAGTTCGAGGTAGTCGGCCTGGCTCATTTCCTCGGCGCCGAGTGAGGCGAGGTGTCCGGTCATGAACTGGCAGTCGAGCAGTTCGATTTCTGCCCGGCGCAACGCTGCGACCAGCCAGGCCAGCGCGACCTTCGAGGCATCGGTGGCGCGGCTGAACATCGATTCGCCGCAGAACACGCGGTCGAAGCCGACCCCGTAAAGCCCGCCCAGCAACGCGCCGTCGCCCCAGCATTCGATCGAATGGGCCAAACCCTGTTCGTGCAATCCGACGTAGCTGCGCGCGATGCGGCTGCTGATCCAGGTTTCGTCGCCATCGCGGCGCGGGCCGGCGCAAGCTTCGATCACCGCAGCAAACGCTTGATTGCAAGTGATTTCAAAAGTTCCGCGACTCAATGTCTTGGCGAGCGAATGCGAACAGTGAAAGCGCTCCAGCGGCAGTACCGCGCGGCGGCGCGGCTCGACCCAGAAGATTTCCGGATCGTCGCGCGCGTCGGCCATCGGAAAAATCCCGCCGCGATAGGCCAGCAGCAGCAGCGCGGGATCGATCGGGGGCGGGGCGGCAGGTGCGTGCACGGCAATTCTTCATATGGACCTATGCAGATCGCTTGTCATGATGCAGTCTTGTAGATAGAGGCACCCCCGCCTGCAGGAGCGTAGCTCAGTTGGTAGAGCATCGGTCTCCAAAACCGAGGGCCGTGGGTTCGAGTCCCCCCGCTCCTGCCAGGCATTCCACCCAAGATGTGGCGCACGATGACGGCTGAATCTTCTGAATCGCCGCCAGCCACACCGCTTTTGCGGCTCCGCCAGTTTTTGCTGGGCGAGCCCGCGCCGCGCGAGGGACTGGGGCTCGGGCTGTTCTTCACCCTGCTCGCCAGCCTGCCGTTCCTGATGACGCCGTACCCGCAAATGGTCGATTATCCGGCGCATCTGGCGCGGTTCCACGTGATGCTGACCCGCGACCAGAGCCCGTTCCTGCAGCAGTATTACGGCTTCGAGTGGCACTGGATGGGCAACCTCGGGGCGGACATCCTGATCCAGCCGCTGTCGCACCTGATGTCGCTCGAAACCGCAGGCTGGCTGATCGCGGCCATGATCCCGCCGCTTACCGCTTTGGGGATCATGACGGTGCAATGGACTCTGCGCGGGCGGATCGGGCTTGCCTCGATGCTGGCCTTCGCGTTCGTCTGGTCACCCTCGATGCTGCTCGGTTTCCTCAATTTCGGGCTGGCGCAGGCGATGGCGCTGTTCGCTTTCGCACTGTGGGTCCGGCTTGAGGGCAAGACCTGGCGTGCGCCGCTGTTCATTCCGATCGGGCTGGTGGTGTGGCTGGCGCACGTTTCGGGCTGGGGCATCCTCGGGCTGATGGTGTTCGGCTACGAATGGCACAAGGACAGGTCGTGGCGGGCGTTTGTCGCGCCGTGGCCGCTGTTCTTCCCGCTGCTCGCGCTGGTTGCAGGCGGCAGCGTGGGCAAGCCGCCGAGCTATGGCCCGCGCCCGGAAATCTACAAATGGGCGATCTGGAAGCAGGCAATGCGCGGCACGCTGCAGTGGTTCGATTATGCCAATGCGCTGATCATCTCGGCAATGCTGGCGCTGTCGATCGCCTTCCGCCGGTGGGACTGGCGGCTCGGCTGGGCCGCGCTGCTGATGCTCGCCGCGTCGCTGGTGATGCCGCGGCACATCTTCGGCGGCGATCTGGTCGACGCGCGGATGATCTCCGCCGGGTTGATGGTCGGTGCGCTATCGCTCGCGTGGAAGGCGCCGCGCTGGGTGGTGATGGCGGCGACGCTGCTGTTCATCGGCCGGCTTGGCTATACGACGATGGACTGGCGGCGTGACAGCCGTGAGACCGCCGAGATGCTGACCGCGCTCGATGGTCTCCCGAAGGGCGCCAGAATCGCCAGCTACATGGTCACCGAGCGCAATGAATGGGGCTTCAACAGCCAGGAGCATATTTGTGGCTATGCGGTGGTGCGCTTGGACGCGATGATCAACTGCAACTTCGCGCTGCCCGGCATCCACATGCTGACGATCAAGGAAGACAGCGACTATTTCCGCGATCCGTTCCACCGCCTCAACCACCGCGCGGGGAGGCCGATCGACACCTATTACTACGAACCCGCGCTCCACGCCGACTGGTTCTGGTACATGGGTCAGGAAGACCCGGTGCGGCTGCCGTACGGCTTCGTCCAGATCCGCCGCGGACACCACTGGATTCTGGCGCGGCGGGTGATCCCGGCGGACGAGATATAGCCCGATTTCAACCGTCATCCCGGCGAAGGCCGGGACCCAGCACTCTTTAAAAACGCCGCGCAGCGACCCTAGATTTTTTGTTTGGACTGGGTCCCGGCCTGCGCCGGGATGACGGATATTCGCCTGCCCCGCTTGGCTCGCATTCGCCGTGTCTTGCAAATCCCTTGCCGCATAGCTAAGTGCCGCGGTGTCTTCCGACACAAGGAGAATCAGTCGCCCCTCCGGCCCAGCTGCCTGGCAGCCGCCGGGCGGCGCTATCCCCTTGGCGGAAGACACGAGGAATTAGGCTCAAGCAAGCGAGTGATCGGCCCATGGCGAGATTCAACCCCGGCGAATTCGTCCGTCAGGTTCAGGCAGAAGGCAAGAAGGTCGTCTGGCCCTCGCGTCAGGAAACCACCACGACTGCGATCTTCGTCGGCATCATGATGGCCGTGCTGGCGCTGTTCTTCCTCGGTATCGACACGATCTTCGGCAAGATCGTCCAGTTCCTCCTCTCGCTGGCCTGACGGGCCCGCGACGCACAAGCAGAGACACGGCACTTATGGCTCGCTGGTATATCATCCACGCCTATTCGGGGTTCGAGGGCAAGGTTCGGGATTCGATCCTGTCCGAAGCCACCCGCATGGGGCTTGAAGCCCTGGTCGAAGCGGTCGAGGTTCCGTCCGAGACGATCACCGAGGTCAAGCGCGGCAAGAAGGTTCAGGTCGAACGCAAGACCATGCCGGGCTATGTGCTGGCCAAGCTGGGGCTCAACGACGACGTCTATCACCTCGTCAAGAACACCCCCAAGGTCACCGGCTTCCTCGGCCCGAACGGCAAACCGCAGCCGATCACCGACCGTGAGGCCGCGCGCTATTTCGGCGCGCGCGATGCCGCTGCGGCCGAGCCCAAGAAACACGTCAGCGTCGATTACGAGATCGGCGATGCGGTCAAGGTGCTCGACGGCCCGTTCAACACCTTCACCGGCACCGTCGAAGAACTCGATTTCGACAAGAACCGCGTCAAGGTTTCGGTTTCGATCTTCGGGCGTGCAACCCCGGTCGAGCTCGACTTCGAGCATGTTGAACTGATCAAGTAGGGTCGGGTGACCAGCGGCTTAACCTGCCGCCAATAATTGACTGCTATGTCTCGCTCGATGATTTTGTGGGACTACAAGGCGCATGCCACCACGCGGCTCGGGCAGCTCGACGGGCTGCGCGGGCTCGCAGCATGTGCGGTGGCTTTCTTGTATCATCCGCAGGCGCTGTTCACGCCCGCCGCGCTGGCGGATGCCGGACCGCTGCTGGGCTGGTTTCACCGGTTCGGGTGGACTTTGGTCGATCTGTTTTTCGTGCTCTCGGGCTATCTGTTCGCGCATGTCTATCGCGGCGGCTTGGTGCTGCAGGACCGCGACGCAGCGAGACGCTTTGCGTTTGCGCGAGTGGCGCGGCTTTATCCTCTGCATCTGGTCATGCTGATGGTTTGCGCGGCACTGTTCTTTGGACAGCCGGGCAACACCGCGCTGGCCTTCGCCGGGCACCTCATGATGTTGCAGGACTTCTTGCCCGCGCCGGGGCAGAGCTTCGATGGTCCCGCGTGGTCGATCAGCGTCGAATGCGTGTGCTATGCACTGTTCATGCTGGGGGCAAGCGCAGGGCAGGTGGCGCTGCGGCGGCTGAGTTGGGTACTAGGGGCCGGTGCGCTCGCGCTGCTGGCGTGGCGCGGCTTGCCGGGCGGACCGTGGGACGCCGACGATCTGCTGCGCGGGCTTGCCGGGTTCTTCGTCGGACAGCTGGTTTGGCGCGGACGCAATGGGCTGGAGCGCGTGCCGAGCGCGGTGCTGATCGTGACCGTTGTCGCCGGACTGGTGCTGGCCGACGGGCCGTGGAGCGCGATTCCGCCGCTCACTCTGCTGACCTGGCCTGCCGCATTGTTGCTGGCGCTGCGGCTGCCGCAGATTGGCAGTGCACCGTTGCTGTGGCTGGGTAGTCGCAGCTACGCGATCTACCTGATCCACGAGCCAGTGATCGCGCTGGCGCGGCGCTGGTTCGGGATACTCGACGGCGGGCTGGGACAAGTGTTGGCAGCGCATCTGGCGCTCGTTGTTGTGGTGCTGGCGCTGTCCGACCTCGCGCTGCGCATGATCGAGCGTCCCGCCCAGCGCGCGATCCTGATCTGGTGTAAGCGCCGCGATCCATTGCTGGCCGCAGCCTGAACGCCTACTTCTTGTTCTTTTTCGCACCCTTGCGCAGCGCCGCGAGGTCGGCCTCAAGCGCGGCTTCGTCGGCCAGCGCGGCCAGTTCCTGATCGAGCGAGACCGATTTGCCGGAGGCGTAGTCGATCCGCTTTTCAAGGCTGGCAAACCGGTCCATCAGCGCGCCGGTCTTGTCGCGCGCGGAAGCGGCGGAGGCCGGCGCGGAAGTCGCTTCGGACAGCACCTTGAGCAACCGCACCTTGGTTTCGCCATGCTTGGCCTCAAGCTCGCTGACGCTGGCGCGCAGCCCGGCTGCTTCGGCTTGTGCTGCGCTGGCGGCTTCGCGCTGGACTTCGGCCGCATCGCGCGCGGCATTACGCTCGGCCAAAGCGCCGCGCGCCAGGTCTTCGCGATCCCGCGACATGGCGAGCTTGGCCTTGTCGGCCCAGGTCTGTGCGGCGGCATCGAAGCGTTCGGCTTCGAGGGTGAATTTGCCCACTCTGCGCTCGAGCCCGGCGGCATCGCGAGTCAGCGCGATCACCGATTCCTCAAGCTCGGCCATCAGCAATTTGAGCATCTTGGCCGGGTTTGCCGCCTTGTCGATCAGGCTATTGAGATTGCTCGACGCCAGTTCTTTGGCGCGGACGGCGAGTTCGAACATGCACTACCCCTGACATCTGCGGCTTCGACCGTTTTCTACCCTAGATTGATTAAAGTGCGATGCAAATGCGCGTTACCGCTTGCACACCGCGCTCTTTTCGCTTTCGGGGCGGAGTCGGCTCATCTCGAGGGTGGTCGAGACGATGATCCCCTCGCTGGTGCATTTGCGCAACTGGAAGCGGACCTTGCGGGCATGGAAATCGAGGCTGACCTTGCGGAAGCTCTCCATCAAATCGGTACCGAGCAGCAGTGCGGGATGCTGGTCAAGCGAGAATACCGCGAACGGCGGCACATCGGCAAAGGCAATCGGCACATTGCTGAGCACAACACCGCCGATCTTGAGCTCGTCAACCACCAGCAGATCGAGCGAGAGCTTCGCCCCGGTCACCCCGACTACCTCGATCTTCTGCACCTCGCGGTGGCGGCGATGGAACAGCTGGTTGCGCAGCGCGGTGTTGCCGATG
The DNA here is from genome assembly GCA_030271565.1 of Pseudomonadota bacterium. Classification (GTDB taxonomy): domain Bacteria; phylum Pseudomonadota; class Alphaproteobacteria; order Sphingomonadales; family Sphingomonadaceae; genus Novosphingobium. The sequence goes on along the minus strand of JARXKR010000075.1, from coordinate 1,639 downwards.
GTGATCTCCGACCCGGTATCGATCACCGCATCGAGCGGGACGCCGTTGGCCCTGACCTGGGTGAGGATGAGCTGTCCTCGCTTGAGCCGCGCCACGACCACGATCTCGCCGTCCATTCGCGGCGCTGGCAAGCTGGCGTCATCGACCGAAATCCTGCGTGCTTCAAAATCGAGCATCAGCCGCTGGTTGATCAAGGCATCGAGCCCGATCATCCCCACCGCGCCAAGGTCGTGCTCGTCAAGTCGCGGCAGTTCAAGGTCGTGGAACTGGGTTGGGCCTAGTTGCAGCGTATCGACCAGCACACGGTCGACCCGTCGCGATTCCGTAATCCCGTTGAGCATGACCGGATGGCCGGCCGGAAGATGCAGTGCCGCCGCCAGCCGCGTGCCGATCACCGACGTATCCGCGCCGCTATCGACCACGAAGCGGTACGGACCCGAGCCGTTGACCCCGACCTCGACCGTGAGCCGTGATTCGAGCTTGCGTGCGGCCAGCTCTTCGCCGCCGATCGCCAGAGTATCGTCGATCACGGCGGGCGCGAGCGGGGGCATCTTGGCGGCAGGATCGATCGGCTGGCGCGGCCGCGCATCGACCGGCGCGGCCAGCACCGCGATGCCCAGCGCCAGAATTGCCAGTTTCCGCATCTTCCCCGTCCCATCCCGTTCTTGCTATTGCGGCAACCTACCGCGCTACCCAGAAAGCCGCCACAACGCTTCGACAAAGGTTGCATTCCGCCCCCGCTTCGCCTAGGCGCGCCGCTTCGCTTGGGGCGTGCCCCGTGCGATTCCCCGCGGGAGGCTGGCGCAAGCTGGTTGTTTGACCGCTTACTCTGCGGCCTTTGCTGAACACGCAAGGTGCCAACAGGACGAAAGGAGGCCCATCGTGGCCAAGAAGATTGAAGGCTATATCAAGCTGCAGGTTCCTGCAGGCAAGGCGACCCCGTCGCCGCCAATCGGTCCGGCGCTGGGACAGCGCGGCGTCAACATCATGGAATTCTGCAAGGCGTTCAACGCCGCCACGCAGGACCTTGAAACCAGCATGCCGATCCCCACGATCATTACTGTCTATGCCGATCGCAGCTTCACCTTCGTGACCAAGACCCCCCCCGGCGAGCTTCCTGATCAAGAAAGCCGCCGGGCTCAAGTCGGGTTCGAAGGAGCCGGGCAAGGTTTCGGGCGGGACGATCAAGCGTTCGCAGCTTGCCGAAATCGCGCAGACCAAGTTTGCGGATCTTTCGGCCAACGATATCGAACAGGCGACCAAGATCATCGAGGGCTCGGCCCGTTCGATGGGTCTCACCGTGGTGGAGGGCTAAGCACATGGCACAGACCAAAAAAGCCAAGATGCTCAGCGAAAAGCTCGGCGAAAACCAGAAGCTCTACGGGGTGGCTGACGCAATCCAGCTGCTCAAGGACCTCAAGACCACCAAGTTCGACGAGGGCTTTGAAATTGCGCTCAACCTCGGCGTCGATCCGCGCCACGCCGACCAGATGGTCCGCGGCATGGTCGTGCTGCCTTCGGGCACCGGCAAGGACGTCAAGGTTGCGGTGTTCGCGCGCGGTGAAAACGCCGAAAAGGCGCTCGCCGCCGGGGCCGACAAGGTTGGCGCCGAAGACCTGCTCGAAGACATGCAGGCCGG
>JARXKR010000074.1:8670-10904 GCA_030271565.1 Pseudomonadota bacterium | reverse complement strand
GATCTCGATTCGGTGGCGCTGGTGCTGGGCGAGGACGGCGCGCCGCCCGAGCTTTCGATCCTGCTGCCCGAGGATGCGCGGGTGCCATGGGGCGGGCACGCGGCGGTCTGGGCGGTGCCGCAATTGATTGCAGCGATCAAGGCCAACAAGACTACGCTGGTGTTCTGCAACACGCGCTTCCTCGCCGAGTTCATCTTTCAACGCTTGTGGGAAGCCAACGACGACAATCTTCCTATCGGGATCCACCACGGATCGCTGTCAAAAGAAGCGCGGCGCAAGGTGGAAGGGGCCATGGCGCGAGGGACCTTGCGCGCGCTGGTCGCCACCGCCAGCCTCGATCTGGGGGTCGATTGGGGCGACATCGATCTGGTGGTGCAGATGGGTGCACCCAAGGGCTCGTCGCGGCTGCTGCAAAGGATCGGGCGAGCGAATCACCGGCTCGACACCCCCAGCCGCGCGCTGCTGGTCCCGGGCAACCGGTTCGAATTCCTTGAGGCGATGGCGGCGCAGCAGGCGGTGTATGAGGGCCAGCGCGACGGCGAAGAATTCCGCCCCGGCGGGCTCGACGTGCTCGCCCAGCACGTGATGGTCTGCGCCTGCGCTGGGCCATTTGGCGGCGCTGCGCTGCTCGGTGAAGTACGTAGCTCCATGGCCTATTCGTGGCTCGACGAAGCGCAGTGGGAGCGCGTGCTCGAATTTGTCGCGACCGGCGGTTATGCGCTCAAGGCTTACGACCGCTTCCGCCGGATCACGCGGTTCACGGACGATAACGGCAACGAGCTGTGGCGGCTGACCCATCCCGAGCAGGCCGGGCGCTTCCGCCTCAACGCCGGGATCATCATCGACAGCGAGATGATCGAGGTGGTGTTCCGGCGGGGCAAGTCGCTCGGCCGGGTCGAAGAGAGCTTCGCCGCGAGCCTGCGCCCCGGGGACACAATCCGCTTCGCCGGGATGGACCTTGAGGTCGAATCGATGAAGGAAACCCAGCTGGTGGTCCGCGCGGCGAAGAAGAACGGCCAGATCCCGAGCTACATGGGCGCGCGCATGGCGATGACCACGCATCTCTCGGGCCGGGTCCAGGCTCTGCTCGCCGACCGCGCGGGGTGGGCGAAGTTTCCCGATGACGTGCGCGAATGGCTCGAGGTGCAGGACTGGCGGAGCGAACTGCCTGCACCGGGCAAGCTGCTGGTCGAGAGCTTCCCGCACGGCGGGCGGCACTACACGGTGTTTTACACCTTCGAAGGCTGGCCGGCCAACCAGTCTTTGGGCATGTTGCTGACCCGGCGGATGGAGGCGCGCGGACTGATGCCGCTGGGGTTTGTCGCGAATGATTATGCGCTCGCGGTGTGGGGCTTGCGCGCGATCGAAGATCCCGCTGCGCTGCTGACGGCCGAAATCCTCGGCGATGAATTCGCCGCCTGGGTGCAGGACAGCTACCTGCTGCGCCGCGCTTTCCGCGAGGTAGCGGTGATCGCCGGGCTGGTCGAGCGCCAGCAGCCCGGGAACCGCAAGACCGGGCGGCAGGTGACCTTTTCGACCGACCTCATCTACGACGTGCTGCGCAAGTATGAGCCCGATCACCTGCTGATCGAAGCGGCCTGGTCCGACGCCCGCGCGCGGATGACCGACGTCGGGCGACTGGCCGACCTGCTCGAACGCGCGGCCAACGAATTGCGGCACGTCAAGCTCGACCGGGTCAGTCCGCTCGCGGTGCCGGTGCTGGTGATGATCGGGCGCGAGTCGGTGCCGCAGGGCATGGCTGATGATGTATTGCTGCTCGAAGCCGAGGGGCTCGCCGGTGCAGCGATGCGAGTCGATGCGATCGAGGAGCTGGGCGATTAGCGCGAGGTGGGTGCGCCCGGTGCTTTGCCGAAGCTGGCGTAGCGCTCGTTTCCGACAAAGGCGAAATCTGTGACCCCGGCCAGCTTGATCAGCCGTAGCACCCGGGCCGGGGCATCGTAGGGAGCATTTGCCGCGGGGGTTAGGCGCACCAGCGGCTCAGGGTTCTGGATCGTGACCTGTTGCAGCACCGTGAACAGCGCCGCTTCGCTGAGCGGCACACCGTTCCAAGCGAGCTCGCCACCGACCCCGACGGTGAGGTCATTTTGCGGACGGATTGGCACAGGGTGATCGAGCGGCGACGTCTGCGGCAGGTCGACCGGCACCTGATTGATCGCTGGCGGTACCGCGAGGATCAGCATTACCAGCAAGACCAGCAGCACATCGATCAGCGG
>JARXKR010000074.1:3261-8570 GCA_030271565.1 Pseudomonadota bacterium | reverse complement strand
CTGCTCCTTTGCTGTCGATATGCAAATGAGACAGTATAACATCAATTAGTCAAGCGTGAATGTGACGGTCCTTGGTGGCCAGGCCGCTTGCACGAAAAAGGGGGCGAATCGCTCCGCCCCCTCGTTCGCATGGTCGTGGTCGCAGCTTACTTGGCCGGCGGTGCGCCTGCGGCCTTGCCGAACTGGACGAATTGCTCGTTGCCGACAAATCCGAAGGCCGATACGCCCGAACCCTTGATGATGTTCAGCACCTTGGAGGTGTTGTCATAGGGAGCCTGCGGGTCGGGCTGGAACTGCAGTTCCGGCTCCGGCTTGATCTTCATCGTTTCCTGGAGCTGATACAGCAGTTGCCCCCCGGTGACCTGCTGATTGTTCCAGGTGATCGCGCCCATCGGGGTGACCGAGACCTTGTTCTTGTCGTGCTTGGGAGGGGGCACAAGCGGCGGCGGCGTGGGCGCCGGCAGATCGACATTTACCGCGTGGGTCGCCACCGGGATGGTGATGATGAACATGATGAGGAGCACGAGCATGACGTCGATAAGCGGCGTCGTGTTCATTTCCATCATCGGCTCGCCATCATCGCTGCCGCCTGACATAGACATGGTGGGTTACTCCTGAAAAAGTTGTTTCTGCGGCGCTTAGCCGTTGGGATCGACCGGGTTTGAGATGAACCCGACGGTCGGGTAACCGGCGTACTGAACGTTGGCCACTACGCCCGCGACGCAGCGCCACGGAGCATGCTGGTCACCGCGAATGTGCACTTCGGGGATCTGTTCGGGATTGGCCATGATCGCCTTGATGCCGCCGGCCCGTTTGATGATGTCCGTGAGCCGTTTTGATGCCATTTGGAGGAATTCGGTCGAATCCACCGGGGTGATGTTGTTGAAGTACACCCGGCATTCTCCGCCCTCTTGCGCGCCTTCGAACCCGGGTTCACCAGCCGAACGGCCAGCGGCGTCGGTGGTGGTCACGGTAACGAGGAGGTTCTCGACCTTGTCCTTCGATTCCTGCGAAGGGAAGATCGGGATATGCAGCTTCTGGATCGTCTGGATCGCGATTGGGACCGCGATGAGGAAGATGATCAGAAGCACCAGCATCACGTCCACCAGCGGCGTGGTGTTGATGTCCGACATCGGCTTTTCTTCCGCGCCGCCGCCTACTGACATTGCCATGGGTTAAATCCTATTCCTTAGCATTTGCCCCGGACCGCCGACTTGCACGGCGCAATAACTCCGGTTCGAACCATCCCGCCGGGTGCCGCATGGGGCGGCCCGGCGGAGCATGGCATGGCGAATTACGGCTTGGGTGTGGTGTTGGTGTTGGTCATCATCGGGGCAGTGGCGGGCTTGGGCGGAGCGGCCTTGGCAGCAGCTGCCGTAAGGAACGCCGGCTTGACCACACCCTTCGAGTTGATGTTGGCCAGCACGTCGGTCGAGAAGCCCGAAAGCTGTTCGGCGATGCGCTTGTTGCGGCCCTGAAGGAAGTTGTAGGCAAGCACCGCAGGCACCGCGACGAGCAGACCGACGGCGGTCATGATCAGCGCTTCACCGACCGGACCCGCAACCTTGTCGATCGAAGCCGACCCGGCGATACCGATGTTGATCAGCGCGCGGTAGATCCCGACCACGGTCCCGAATAGCCCGATGAACGGGGCGGTTGCGCCGGTGGTTGCGAGCCACGGCAGGCCTTTGGCGAGCGAGGCATTGACCGTCGCTTCCGAACGGGCCAGCGAACCGTACAGCCAGTCGTGGGCGTCGGTTTCGTTGACCATCTTGGAGTGCTGGTCTTCGGCGGCAAGGCCGTCATCGACGATCTGGCGCCAGGCGCTGTTCTTGTCGAGCTTGGTCACGCCTTCACGCAGCGACGGCGCACGCCAGAAGTTGGTGCGGGTTTCGCGGTACTGCTTCATGATGTTCGACTGTTCGATGTACTTGGTGAACAGGATGAACAGCGAGCCGAACAGCATAATCGCCAGAATCGTCAGCACCGAGATACCGATCCAGTTGGGCGGACCGTTCTCAGGAAACAGCGCCTCCTTGAACCCGAACTTGGTCTGCGGAGCCGAGTTGGCTGCTGCGGTGAGAATGTCAAAAACCATGCGAAAGTCCTCTCAAGAGAAAAAATGTGAAACGGTATTGTGGGCCGCAACCCGAAAGCTGCGGCCCGGAATCGATCAGTCGGTCGGGATCACCCAGCGGATGCGGTTCGAATAAGAGCCTGACGTCGGGTTGCCCTCACCGTCGGTGGCCGGATTGAACCGGGCGCGCCGGGTGACATTCGAACAGGTCGCCTCGTCAAGGTCCGGGCTGCCGCTCGATCCGGTGACGCTGCAACTGCTGACGCGGCCATCGGGGCCAACGGTAACCCTGAAGCTGGTGGTGCCAGCCCGTTCTTCACGCAGCGCGCGGGTCGGGTAATCGTTGGTTGTCGCCCAGCTTGCCGGGTTGCCCTTGGGCTGTGCAATCTTGGGCTGGATTCGCGGCGGCGGCGGCGCAGCCGGGGCCACCGGAGCCGGACGTGGAATTTCAACCGGTGCCACGTACGGTGCCTGAGCTACCGTTTCAATCGGTGGTGGCCGTGTATTGATTTGCACCAGCGGCGGCGGAGCCACGATCGGGGGCGGAGCTGCATCCTTCTTCGGTGGCGGTGGCTTTTCTTCCTTTTTGGGTTCGTCCTTCTTGATGTCGACGGTCGTCACTTTCTTGACGAGCGCCCTGAAGCCTTCGGCGGCGAGGCCTGTATACAGGAGCCAGCCCAACACGACGATGATCAGGGCGGCAATTCCGAACCCTACAGTATTCTCGCCGGTTTTATCACGATCTGCGTAAGCCATTCAGACCCATAACTCCATTTCAGTCCCACCAGGCCAAGGCCTGGTCCCCGCGACCGCCCCCGGTTAAGCCCGGAACGCGAACGATCTAATCCATTTTTCCACCCTGCGGGTCAATCCGGAAAAGCTGCGCACGCCCGATGTGCGCAAATGCCAGATCGCGAGCCTTTTCTTTTGTTTGGCCCGGTTTTGCGTCAGTCTTAACCGCGAGGACGCGAAGGCGCAACGCTTTATCGGTTAACCCGCGATTCACTTGTGCTAGGGTCAAATGTCCACGGAAACCCGCTGATTCCCGCACTTTCAGCTCCCGCTATATCCAGCTTTTGCAATGTGTCAGGTGAAAAAATGATCAAGCCCGTTTTCCAGCTGTCCGGCATTTTGACGCTCGCGGCGGGTGTGCTGACGGCGAGCCCGGCGCTCGGCGATTCGCGCCCTGCCCCGGTTCAGGCTGCGCCAGCGACTTACGCCGATCTGGCCGACCTTGCCGATGGTGCGCCGCTGGTGATCCGTGCCCAGCCGCGCAAGATCGCTGCGGTCGAACCGGCGCGCGCGCGCGGGCTCCGCCTCGGCTGGGGCCGCTTCTATGTCCAAGCGAAGACCGAAGCCCTGATCGCCGGGAGCGCGCCGCTGGGCGAGGCGTTGGCGTACCTGGTCGACCTGCCGCTCGACCCCAAGGGCAATCCGCCCGGCTTCAAGAAGAAGAGCGTGGTGCTGTTCGCGCGCGCGGTCGCGGGGCATCCGGGCGAGCTGCAGCTGGTCGCGCCCGATGCCCAGTTGCTTTGGGATTCCGCGCTCGATGTCCGGATCAAAGGGGTGCTGCGCGAGCTCTATGCGCCCGCCGCGCCGCCGCGAATCACCGGGGTGCGCGAAGCAGTCCATACCGGCGGCGATCTTGCCGGAGCAGGCGAAACGCAGATTTTCCTCGTCTCGGCAAGCGGCGAGCCGGCTGCGATCACCGTCAACCGCTCCCCCGGCCGCGCGCCGCAATGGGGGGTGTCGTTCTCGGAACTGGTCGCCAGCGATACGGCCCCGGCGAAAGATACGCTGGCGTGGTACCGGCTAGCGTGCTTTCTACCGATCGCGCTGCCGGAAAGCGCCAACACTTCGCCAGATGAAGATGACCGTGCCGCTGCGGTGCAGGACTATGCTTTTGTCCGGGCGCAACTCGGGGGCTGTCTGCGGACCCGGCGCTAATTCCCGGCCCTTGCCCGAAGCGAGGACCCTGCCTAAGGCGCGCGGGCGAATAGGGGGCTTGCATGGCTGAACCGCTGAAGATTGCACTTGCCGGGCTGGGTACCGTCGGGGTCGGGGTGATCAAGTTGATCGAGGCCAATGCCGCGCTGATCGCGCGCCGCGCCGGGCGTCCGCTGCAGGTCACCGTGGTCAGTGCGCGCGATCGCAGCAAGCCGCGCGGGGTCGATCTGTCGGGCTACGCCTGGGAAGACGACATGGTGATCCTCGGTGAGCGCGACGACGTCGATGTGGTGGTCGAGATGGTCGGCGGTGCGGACGGTCCGGCGCTGGCGCTGGCGCGGACTACGATCGAGGCCGGCAAGGGCCTGGTGACCGCCAACAAGGCGATGATCGCGCATCACGGGCTCGAGCTCGCGGCCAAGGCCGAAGACAAACACGTCGCACTGAAGTTCGAAGCCGCGGTGGCGGGCGGGATCCCGGTGATCAAGGCGCTGCGCGAAGGCACCGCTGCCAACCGGATCGAGCGGGTCTACGGGATCCTCAACGGGACCTGCAATTACATCCTGACCGTGATGGAAGACACCGGCCGCGACTTTGCCGACGTGCTGACCGAAGCGCAAGCCAAGGGTTTTGCCGAAGCCGATCCCGCGTTCGATATCGACGGCACCGATGCGGCGCACAAGCTGTCGATCCTCGCCGCGATTGCGTTCGGCGCTAAGGTCGATTTCGCCCATGTCGAGACCTCGGGGATCACCCGGCTGCGCGCCGCCGATATCGCCCAAGCCGAGGCGCTGGGCTATGTTATCCGCCTGATCGGGATGGCAGACACCGGCAGCGCAGGGCTGTTCCAGCGAGTCCAGCCGCATCTGGTGCACTGCGATCACCCGCTCGCGCATGTCGACGGCGCGACCAATGCGGTGGTGGCCGAGGGCAACTTTTCCGGACGCCTGCTCTTTCAGGGCGCGGGCGCGGGCGACGGTCCGACCGCCAGCGCGGTGGTCGCCGACCTGATCGACATCGCCCGTGGAGAATTGGGCGCGGCCTTCTCGGTCCCGGTTGGCGAGCTTGAGGCGCTGGCGCCAGCCGATGCCGGGCACCGCCTGGGGCGGGCCTACCTGCGCTTCATGGTTGCCGACCGCCCCGGCGTGCTGGCCGAGATCACTGCCGCGCTGCGCGATGCCGGGGTCTCGATCGAAAGCCTGATCCAGAAAGGCCGCGCCGGCGACAGCGGCGAGGTGATGGTTGCGATGGTCACGCACCAAGGCCCGGAAAGTGCGGTGAGCGA
>JARXKR010000074.1:0-3161 GCA_030271565.1 Pseudomonadota bacterium | reverse complement strand
TCTCGGCGGTCGAGGGAACCCGCTGATCTTCGCCGTGATCGGCGCAGACAACGATTTCTTCGCCGACTTTGGGTCGGCAGTTCGCGCGGGGATCTTTCACGCCGTAAGCTGCGTGTGCGGTCTCGAGCATTTCGCCGACTTTGCGGTCGGTTGCGTCAGGAACAGCAGGCGCGGCAAACAGTGCACTCGGCGGTGCAATCAGCAGTGCCATCAGTGCCAACCCGAAGCGCCGCATCATCACTCTTGTCCCGGTAAAAGCAGGGCAAGAGCGTGATGCGGGCTTAATCGCGGGTGAACGCTTGGGCTCTGGCTAAGCCAGTCTTCCTAGAACGTGTCGCGTGCCCCGCTCAATTCCTTTTCCTTGTCATCAGCTACGCTGGCCACCGTCTGGATCGCTTCCAGCAACTGTTTGGCGGTCGCATTGTCGGGAACCTTCATGCTGAACCAAGCGTATTCTCCGGCAATTTCATAGGCGCCGATCTTGTAACCGTTGTTGGCTTTGAGCAGGTCCGCTGCCTTGTTGGCGATTGCATCTTCTTTGACCTTTGCAACGGCGGAAAAGATGTTGCGGACCTGCATCCCCCCAACGACATCGTAGGCCGCTCCCGTAACGAACACCATCTGGGTGCGCTTTTCCTCCGGAAAGCTGAAGACGACCTTGAAATCGCCGTCCTTGTCGACTTCATATTTCTGCCCGATGCTGTCGAGCCGGCGCTTGACCGAATTGTCCTCGGCTTGGGTCGGCAGCGGCGCGAGCAGAGCCGCAGCGCCAATCGAGGTGAGAATGAGCCGTGTGGCGGTAGTCAGATAATTCCTCATCGTAAGTCCCCTGGGTTGAAATTGCAGCTGCTGCATAAACCAAACCGCAGAGCCCGACTTGGACATACTCGACACGCCGCCCGCCCGCGTCTAAGCGCGCCAGCACATACCTATGCAGGATAATCAGCCCACCATGACCAAGACCGCAGCCGCCGCCAGCCCCGTTGCTCCGAGCCATGTGCTCGACCGCGTGCTCGTGCTCGAAATGGTCCGGGTGACCGAGGCGGCGGCGATCGGCGCGGCCAAGCTGATCGGCCGAGGTGACGAGAAGGCCGCCGATGCCGCTGCGGTCGAGGCGATGCGCGCCGCGCTCAACGAGCTGGCGATGGACGGCACCGTGGTGATCGGTGAGGGCGAGCGCGACGAAGCCCCGATGCTGTTCATCGGCGAAAAGGTCGGATCGGCGATCGGCACGGGCCCCCGGATCGATATTGCGCTCGATCCGCTCGAGGGCACGACGCTGACCGCCAACGCCGGGGCCAATGCGCTGGCGGTGCTGGCCTGCGCCGAAGAAGGCAACCTGCTCAATGCGCCCGACGTGTACATGGACAAGCTCGCGGTCGGCCCGGGCTATCCCGAAGGGATCATCGATCTCGCCAAGAGCCCGAGCGACAATGTCCGCGCAGTGGCCGCAGCCAAGGGTGTCGACCCGTCCGAGATCATCGTCTGCGTGCTCGACCGGGCGCGCCACGCCAGTCTGATCGCCGAGCTGCGCGGGCTGGGCTGCGGGGTTGCCTTGATCACCGACGGCGACGTGGCCGGGGTGATCGCGGTGACCAACGAGGAAACCAATATCGACATGTACATGGGCCAGGGCGGCGCGCCCGAAGGCGTACTCGCGGCGGCGGCGCTGCGCTGCGTTGGCGGTCAGTTCAACGGTCGCCTGGTGTTTCGCAACGATGACGAGCGCCGGCGCGCGGCGAAGTGGGGGATCACCGACCTCAATAAGATCTACAAGCTGGAAGAACTGGCCAAGGGCGATTGCATATTCGCCGCGACCGGAGTGACCGACGGCTCGCTGCTCAAGGGGGTCAAGCGCCACAAGAACGGCGTAATGACCACCCATAGCGTGGTGATGCGCGCGAGTTCGGGAACCGTACGCTGGGTCAGCGGAGAGCACCGGACCAAAGGCTGAAACTTGCGGACTACCGCATGGTTGCCGGTTGCAATCGTTAGTCGCGCCGTTAAGGGCTGCCGCAGACTCACGTCCCGTGAACTCGGGCGCGCGGAAGGGCGAACGCGATGAAGCTTCTGACTGGCAATTCCAATCCAGCCCTGGCCCGCGCCATTGCCGATTACCTTGAGCTGCCGCTGACCGAGGCCTCGGTACGGCGCTTCGCCGACGAGGAAGTGTTCGTTGAAATCCACGAAAACGTCCGCGGTGAAGACATGTTCGTGATCCAGTCGACCAGTTTCCCGGCCAACGACAACCTGATGGAACTGCTGATCTGCATCGATGCGCTGCGCCGCGCTTCGGCCACGCGGATCACCGCGGTGCTGCCCTATTTCGGCTATGCCCGGCAGGACCGCAAACCGGGGCCGCGCACGCCGATCTCGGCCAAGCTGGTCGCCAACCTGATCACCACCGCCGGGGCTGACCGGGTGCTCGCGGTCGATCTTCACGCCGGGCAGATCCAGGGCTTCTTCGATATCCCGACCGACAATCTGTATGCTGCGCCGGTGATGGCCGCAGACATTCTTGAGCGCTCCAGCGGCGATAATCTGATGATCGTCTCGCCCGATGTCGGCGGTGTAGTCCGCGCCCGCGCCTTGGCGAAGCGGCTGGACAATGCGCCGCTCGCCATCGTCGACAAGCGCCGCGACAAGCCCGGCCAGTCCGAAGTGCAGAACATCATCGGCGAAGTGCGCGGGCGCAACTGCATCCTGATCGACGATATTATCGATTCGGGCGGCACCCTGTGCAACGCGGCCGCCGCGCTGATGGAAGCCGGCGCGGCGAGCGTGACGGCGTACCTCACGCACGGGGTGCTGTCGGGCAGCGCGGTCGAGCGGGTCAACGGCTCGGCGCTCAAGGAACTGGTGATCACCGATACCATCCAGCCGACCGAGGCGGCGCAGGCCTCGGCCAAAATCCGCATCCTCCCGATCGCCCCGCTGATCGGCGAAGCGATCCGCCGGATTGCGGATGAGAGCTCGGTCTCCAGCCTGTTCGATTGATGAAACTCGCAGCCGAAATCGCGTTGGCGCACCGCTTGGCCGATGCCGCGCGGGCGGCGATCCTGCCGCATTTCCGTTCGGGTCTGGCGAGCGAGCGCAAGGCCGATGCCTCGCCGGTGACTTTGGCTGACCGTGCCGCCGAGGAGGCGATGCGGCGCATCCTG
>JARXKR010000073.1:9730-10954 GCA_030271565.1 Pseudomonadota bacterium | reverse complement strand
CCGCCCAGGATGTTGCGGATCGTGCCGTTGGGGCTCTTCCACATTTTCTTGAGGCCAAATTCCTTCACCCGGTCTTCATCGGGGGTGATCGTCGCGCACTTCACGCCGACGCCGTACTGCTTGATCGCATTGGCGCTGTCGACCGTGATCTTGTCGTTGGTCTCATCGCGCTTTTCGACCGAAAGATCGTAATATTTGAGGTCGATATCGAGGTAAGGCAGGATCAGTTGCTCGCGGATCCACTGCCAGATGATGCGGGTCATTTCGTCGCCGTCGAGTTCTACGACGGGGGTTTTCACCTTGATCTTGGCCATGCGCTTCTCTCGTCTTTCCCCGGGGAGTTGCGGCATCCCTTAGCAGAGCGATTGGCCCGCGCAAGTAAGGGCTGGACGGCGCGGCAACTGGCCTTTAATCGTTCGATTAATAACCAGCGAGAGGAATAGACAAGATGAGCGAGACCCAGACAGCAGCGGAAGTCCTGACCGAAGTCGAAGACGGCGTGCTGATTGTCACGATGAACCGGCCCGAGGCCAAGAACGCGATGAACAAGGCGCTGGCCGAAGGCATCAGCGCGGCGATGGACCGGCTCGAAGCCGATGACACCTTGCGCTGCGCAATCCTGACCGGCGCGGGCGGCACGTTCTGCTCGGGGATGGACCTCAAGGGCTTCCTGCGCGGCGAACGCCCGAGCATCGAAGGGCGCGGCTTTGGCGGGCTGACCGAATGGACCCCGAGCAAGCCGGTGATCGCCGCGGTCGATGGCTATTCGCTCGCGGGCGGGATGGAACTCGCGCTCAGCTGCGATCTGATCGTCGCCAATTCCGCCGCCAAGTTCGGCATTCCCGAAGCCAAGCGCGGACTTGCCGCTGCGGCCGGCGGATTGATCAAGTTGCCCCGCCAGATCCCGCCGCGGATCGCGATGGAACTGGCGCTGACCGGCGATTTCATCGGTGCTCAACGGGCCTATGAACTGGGCTTCGTCAACCGCGTGACCGACGGACCCTCGCTCGAAGGGGCCAAGGAACTGGCCCGCGCGATCGCCCAGAACGGCCCGCTTGCGCTGATTGCCTCGAAAGCGATCGTGCGCGAATCGCACAGCTGGACTGACGAGGAGATGTGGCAGAAGCAGGCGGCCTATATCGCCCCGGTGTTCACCAGCCAGGATGCCCGCGAAGGCGCCGCCGCCTTTGCCGAAAAGCGCAAGCCCAACTGGCAGGGCAAGTA
>JARXKR010000073.1:3379-9630 GCA_030271565.1 Pseudomonadota bacterium | reverse complement strand
GCGTTCGACTTCCATGACGAGATCCTTGAGGTGGAACGGCTTGGACAGCACCTTGGCCTGCGGCGCTTCGCGGCTGGCCTTGAGGGTCACTGCGGCAAAGCCGGTGATGAACATCACCTTGGTCCGCGGGCTGATCTCGGCGCAGCGCTGTGCCAGTTCGATCCCGTCCATTTCGGGCATGACGATGTCGGACAGCAGCAGGTCATAGTCGCCGTCTTCGAGCAGCGGCACCGCCATGGTCCCGCGATCGACCGCAGTCACGTCGTAGCCAGCGTTTTCCAGCGCACGCGCCAGGTAGGTGCGCATGGCTTCTTCGTCTTCGGCGAGCAGGATGCGGATCATCGCGGTCTGGTTCCAATTTAAGCATTGTGTCGCGCCGCCATCGAGCGCCGCGCGGGGGCTGCTTATAGACCCGATCAGGTTAACAATCTCGCCCTTATTGGTAACTGACTTACTTTGACACAAGCGCTGTCACAGGCCAGCTTGAAGGCATGGACGAGACAAGCGGGCAAGCGGGCGATTCGTCGCGGCATCAGGGCGGAACGATCCCGGGAAGCAACGGCATCCCGGCCTTCTCGCTGATCGCGCCGCGTCCGTCGGCCTTGCCGTTGTTGATCGCAGTGCCGCATGCCGGACGCGCTTACCCCGGCAGCCTGCTTGAGCGGATGCGTCATCCGCGCTTCGCTACGCTCAAACTCGAAGATCGCTATGTCGACCGGCTGGCCGAGCAAGTCGCCCGCGAAACCGGCGCGGCGCTGCTCGTGGCGCACGCCCCGCGCGCGATGATCGACCTCAACCGCGCGACCGACGATGTCGATTGGGACATGTTCGCGCGCGGCCACCCCGAAAATGTCGGCAGCTATACCCCGGGGATGCGCGTGCGCAGCGGCCTTGGCCTCATTCCGCGCCGCTTGCCCGGGCTGGGCGAGCTGTGGAAGCGCCGCCACGATCACGAAGACCTCGCCGCGCGGATTGGTTCGATCCACGAACCCTACCACGCCTGCTTGGCCGAGACGCTGGCGGGGCTGCGCAACCGCTGGGGCGCGGCCTTGCTGATCGACCTGCACTCGATGCCGCCGCTCGGCTTTCGCGGCGGTCAGCCCGCGCCCGATTTCGTGCTGGGCGATCGCTTCGGGGCATCGTGCAGCGGTGCCTTGGTCGGCAGCTGCTTCGGTTATTTTGCAGAGATGCGGCGCGGCGCGGCGCACAACCGGCCTTATGCCGGGGGCTATGTGCTGGAACGCCACGCCGATCCCGCTGCCGGGTTGCACGCCTTGCAGGTGGAGATCGACCGGTCGAGCTACCTCGATCCGGGGCTGGTCGAACCCGGCAGCGGCTTTGCGGCGATGGCCGGGCTGCTCGCTGGGCTGGTCCGGCGGCTCGCGGGTCAAGTCGCTGAACTCGGCCAGCTGCGCAGCGGCGAGCCCTGGGCCAGCGCTGCCGAATAAAAAACCACCCCGTGCTATTCGCACGAGGTGGCCGAGGTTCAGGGAGGAGGTGCACCGAAGTGCACCAAGCCCAACCGCGCCATGAGGGCAGCACGGCAGGACTGTCCAAAGATAAGCACGCCTGTGCGGCGATGCAAGTAATCTAATCGACGGGTCAAACGAATGGCGCGATTCCGGCATTCGGGAACCGCGCCATTGGTTAATTCTCAAGCGAATCAGGTAGGCAAGGCGGGAATCGGGCCCTTGCCCTGCTGGACCTGACGCGCGAATACTTCGCTCATGTGTTCAAGGCTGAACAGCTGCGCGAAAATCAGCGCGAGCATGCCGCTCTGGTTCATCGTGCGCAGCACATCGCCGCGCAGATCGCGCAGCTTTTCCTGGTCGATCATCTTGAACCCGCGATAGATGAACGGTTGATCGTTGCCGGCCTGCTGGATCGAAACTTCGCCGTCCATCAGCAGGTCATGCTTGACCAACTCTTCGACGAACGAGGTGGTGCGGAAGCCCGCTTCCTCGAAATTGCGGCAGAACTCGAGCGTCGCCTGGCACGATTCGCTGGGATTTTCGCCATCGAACAGCTTGTTGCCCTCATCGAACTCGCCAACCAGATCGCTGGTCGGGTCGAAGCACAGTGACAGTTCTTCGCTCTCCGGGGTGAGCTTGGCGAGCATGAACGGATAACGGCGGGCATAAGCCGGAACGTAGACGTTCTCGCTCAGCTTGCCCGAATCGTCGAAGAAAGTGTTGACCCCTTCGTTCAGCCCCATCAGCGCCAGCGGCACCGGCTGATCGGCGACCGAAAACACGATCGGATAAGTGCGCGAGGCATGAATGAATTCTTCCGCAGTCAGCGGAATCGCATGCTGACCGACGATCCAGGTCGCATTTTCGGTCGACCGGGCGCTCCAGGTTGCATGATCGCGGCTGTTGAGCGGCATCAGGTCTTTGTAAAACATCGGCAAATTGGCGGCTTGCGGCGCGCTGGCCATGGGTAACTCTCCGGGTTTAGAAACAGTTCTAGCCGGCAGGTTCCGGCGCGAACCCGCGCCTTTAAGCGTTGCCGCCGCGCGGCGCAAGAAGCTTGCCCGGATTGAGCAGGCCCTGCGGATCGAGCGCCTGCTTGACCCGCCCCAGAAGGTCGAGCGCGACCGGATCGCCGAGCCGCGCCAGTTCGTCGCGCTTCATCTGACCGATGCCATGCTCTGCCGAGATCGAACCGTTCCACTGGGTTACCAGATCGTGCACCATCCGGCTGACGGCCTTGCCCTGAGCCTGTTCCCATTCACCGCGCACCGCGCCGGGCGGGGCGGTGACGTGGAAATGGACGTTGCCGTCGCCCAGGTGACCGAACGCAAAAGCGCGGCAACCGGGCCAGGCCAGTTCGACGGCGGGAATGGCCGCAGTCACGAAGTCGGCCATTTGCGCTACCGGGACCGAGATATCGTGCTGTACCGCCGTGCCTTTGGCTCGCAGCGCGCCGGAGATCGATTCGCGCAAGGTCCAAAACGCATCGGCCTGGGCTTCGGATGCGGCAATGGTCGCGTCTTCGATCACGCCGCCCGAGAGTGCGTCGGCGAGCATGTGCTCGGCCAGCCCCTGAAGGTCCGCAGCCGGATCGCTGCTGACCAGTTCGATCAGCGCATGCCAGGCATGCGGTTCGGTCAGCGGCGCACGTGCGCCCGCGACATTCGCCAGCACCGCGGCGAGGCAGTTCTGCGGCAACACTTCGAAGCCTTCGAGTGCATCTCCCAGCGCAAGCTCGACCATCAGCAGCAGGCGGCGGGCATGCTGGATGCTGGCGAGGCCGGCCCAGACCACGGTGCGCTGCGCCACCGCCGGTTCGAGCTTCAACGTCGCCGCCGTAACGATCCCAAGCGTGCCTTCGGAGCCGATGAATATTTGCTTCAAATCGAAGCCGCGGTTGTCCTTCTTGAGCGGGGTTAGCGCGGACCAGGTTGTGCCGTCGGCCAATACCGCTTCGAGCCCGAGCACCTGCGCGCGCATCGAGCCATGGCGCAGCACCTGGCTGCCCCCGGCGTTGGTCGAGATCAGTCCGCCGACAGTGGCGGAGCCTTTGCCGCCCAGGGTCAGCGGAAAGCGCAGCCCCACGTTTTCAGCAGCTTCGTGGAGGGTCTGCAGCACCACGCCCGCACCGCAGGTGACTTGCCTCGCCGCCGTATCGATCGCACCGATCGTGTTCAATCGTCGCAGCGAGAGCAGCAACGCCCGCCCGCTGCCATCCGGCGTTGCCCCGCCCGACATTCCGCTGTTGCCGCCTTGAGGCACGATAGCGACGCCGTGGCGCGCACATAGCGCGGCGATAGCCGCTACTTCGGCCGTGTTGGCGGGTGAGGCGAGGGCGCAGGCTTGCCCGGTGTAACGTCCGCGCCAATCGGTCAGCCACGGCGCCATCAGTTCGGGATCCGTAGTCAGCCCGCGCGGCCCGAGCAGATCGGTGGCGGCGGACAGGAACGGTTGGTCGGGGCCGGACATTGCCGCACCCTATGGCACAACGCAGCGTCGCGAGACCAGCCCGCTTTGCATGGCTCGCGCTTCGGGTTAAGCGGTGGTTCAAAGATTGGGGCTAATCAACGCTGTCATGACATCCGCCGTGCAACTTCTGGCTCCGCTCGCGTTGCTGTTCCCCGCCGCCATGGCGGTCGAGCAGCAGGCCCCGGCCGCCCGCTCGCCACTGCCGATCGCGGAACCGGTCGCGCAGCAGGTCAGCATCGAGCAGCGCGTGACGATCCGGATCAATCCGCGACCCGCGCCGTTGCCCGATGTTGCCAATTTCGTTGCCGAGGGAGCTGATGCCGGCGCGGAGCCGCATTTTGTCGAACGCAAGGCCGGCAAGTGCCTGCCTTTGGGCGCAATCGCCGGGGTCCAACCGCTCAGCGAAGACCGCCTGCTGCTGATCCTTCGCGATAACCGGCTGTTCACCGCCCGGCTGAAAAAGGGCTGCCAGGCTCGCGAATTCTATTCGGGCTTTATCGTCAAGCGCAACGTTGACGGTCAGGTCTGCATCAGCCGCGACGAACTGCTTTCGCGCTCCGGCACGAGCTGCCAGGTCAGCGGGTTCAAGCAACTCGTCGCGGCCGGCGACTGATCACACCGGCGCGGGCCGACGACTACCCGCGCGATTCCTTGACTCTGCAGCCTGAATGGGACTAGGGCGCGGCTGTTCGGTACCTGCCAGCGCAGGCGCCGCGAAACGCCTTCTCCTATCATCGAAGAAACTGTATGAAATTCGCCGATCTCGGCCTGTCAGACGAGTTGCTCGCCGCGGTTACCGCCAAGGGCTACGATACCCCAACCCCAATCCAGGCGCAGGCGATCCCCAGCGTGCTGATGATGCGCGACATCATCGGCGTGGCCCAGACCGGGACCGGCAAGACCGGCAGCTTCGTGTTGCCGATGATCGACATCCTGTCGCACGGCCGCCGCCGCGCGCTGATGCCGCGCAGCCTGATCCTTGAGCCGACCCGCGAGCTGGCCGCGCAGGTGGCCGAAGAGTTCAGGCTCTATGGCGTCAACCACGATCTCAAGTTGGCACTGCTGATCGGCGGTGTGCAGATGGGCGATCAGGTCAAGGCGCTGAAGGACGGGGTCGACGTGCTGATCGCCACCCCGGGCCGGTTGATGGACCTGTTCGAGCGCGGCAAGATCCTGCTGACCGGCTGCGACTTGCTGGTCATCGACGAAGCCGACCGCATGCTCGACATGGGCTTCATCCCCGATATCGAAACGATCTGCTCAAAGCTTCCCGCGACCCGCCAGACCTTGCTGTTCAGCGCCACGATGCCGCCGCCGATCAAGAAACTGGCCGACAAGTTCCTGAGCAATCCCAAATATATCGAAGTGGCCCGCCCGGCCACCGCGAATATCAACATTGCCCAGCACAAGGTGTTGGTCGCCTCGTCACGGGTGAAGCGCGATGTGCTGATCGAACTGCTACGCAATGCCGACGTCAAGACCGCGATGATCTTCTGCAATCGCAAGACCACCGTGCGCGATCTGGCCAAGACGCTCAAGCAAAAGGGCTTTTCGGCGGGCGAGATCCACGGCGACATGGATCAGCCAGCGCGGATCGCCGAGCTCGACCGGTTCAAGGCCGGGACGGTCAATATCCTGTGCTGCTCGGACGTCGCGGCGCGCGGGCTCGACGTGAAGGGGGTGAGCCATGTGTTCAACTTCGACACGCCGTGGCACCCCGATGACTATATCCACCGGATCGGCCGCACCGGCCGCGCCGGAGCAACGGGCAAAGCCTTCACCCTGGTCGCCCCCGAAGACGCCGAAGCGATCGGCAATGTCGAAAAGCTGACCGGAATGCAGATCCCGGTTTACGAACTGGGCGGGGCGAGCGCCAGGGCCGAGCGGCCTGCCCGCGTTGCCGAAGTGGCGGCCGAAGCACCCAGGCGCGAAGCCAAGCCGCACGCCGAACGCAAGCCGCGCGAGGACCGGCCAAAGCGGGCCGATGCCCCGGTGGCGGAAGAACCGGCAGCCCGCGCTGCGCCGCAGCCACGCAGCGAACCAAAGCCGCGCGCCGAGCCGAAGACCCGTGCCGCACCTGCCAAGTCAGCACCGCGCCGCGAAGACAGCGGCAGCGACGATGACGGTATCTGGAACGGGCCGGTGCCTGGCTTCCTGGGCGTTTCGGCACTCTAACCCGGGCAATCCCGGCCCTGGTCGAGAAAACGCCCTCACAGTTCCTCCGCCAACTTCACAAAGCTATCGATCACCCGCTTGGCCCCGGCGGTCTCGAACTCGATTTCGAGCTTGTTGCCTTCCTGCGCGGTGACC
>JARXKR010000073.1:0-3279 GCA_030271565.1 Pseudomonadota bacterium | reverse complement strand
CTGGTCCACTGGCCGTAGATGCGGCGGTTGGCGGCGTGGAAAATGGTGCACTGCCGCCGTGCGCGGGTGATCGCCACATAGGCCAAGCGCCGCTCTTCCTCCAGCGCCGCCAGCCCGCCTTCGTCCATCGCGCGCTGCGAGGGGAACACGCCTTCCTCCCACCCGACCAAATAGAGGTAATCGAACTCCAGCCCCTTGGCGGCGTGGATGGTCATGATCGTCAGCTTCTCGGCGTCTTCAGCCTTGTCATTATCCATCACCAGGCTGACGTGCTCGAGGAAATCGCCGAGCGTTTCGTACTCTTCCATCGCGCGCGAAAGTTCGGTCAGGTTTTCGAGCCGCCCGGCGCTCTCGGCGTTGCGATCGGTCTGCAGGGCATCGGTGTAGCCACTTTCATCGAGCAGGATGCGCACCAGTTCCGCGGGAGACAGCGTGGCCGATGCTTCGCGCCAATGGGCAAAATTGCGCATCAGCCCGAGCAGCGTATTGCGCGCGCGCGCTGGCAATTCGTCGCTGTCGACCATCTCAAGCGCAGCCATCGCCAGCGGCACATTGCCCGCGCGGGCGTGGCGGTGGAGTTTCTCCAGAGTCTTGTCACCGAGGCCGCGCTTGGGAGTGTTGTAGATCCGCTCGAACGCGAGGTCGTCGCTCGGCTGCGCGATCAGCCGCAGATAGGCGAGCGCGTCGCGCACTTCGGCGCGCTCGTAAAAGCGGAAGCCCCCGACGATCTTGTAATTGAGCCCGATCGCGATGAACCGGTCCTCGAATTCGCGGGTCTGGAACTGCGCGCGCACCAGGATCGCCAGCTGCGAAAGCGAGGCACCCTCACGCTCAAGCCGTTCGGCGTCCTCGCCCACCCGGCGGGCTTCCTCGGGGCCGTCCCACACCCCGATCACCCGGACTTTGTCGCCGCCGTTGCGCTCGGTCCACAAGGTCTTGCCGAGCCGCTGTGAATTGGCATCGATCAGGCCCGATGCAGCGGCGAGAATATCCGGGGTGGAGCGGTAATTCTGCTCGAGCTTGATCACCTTGGCACCGGGAAAATCCTGTTCGAACCGCAGGATATTGGTCACCTCTGCGCCGCGCCACGAATAGATCGACTGGTCATCGTCACCAACCACGCAGATGTTGCGGTGGCCCTGCGCCAGCAGCCGCAGCCACAGGTACTGGACTTGGTTGGTGTCCTGATATTCGTCGACCAGGATATATTTGAAGCGCTGCTGATAGCTTTCGAGGATCTCGCGATTGGTGCGCAGCACGTTGAGCATGTGCAGCAGCAGGTCGCCGAAATCGCAGGCATTGAGCGCCTTGAGCCGGTCCTGATAAAGCTGGTAGAACTTTTGGCCGAGCCCGTTGGCGTATGCCTCGCTCTCGGCCACGCCGAGGTCTGCCGGGTTGAGGCCTTTGTTCTTCCAGCGATCGATGCAGCTAGCCAGCAGCCGTGGTGGCCAGCGCTTTTCATCGAGCCCTTCGGCCTGGATCAGCTGCTTGAGCACGCGCAGTTGATCATCGGTGTCGATGATCGTGTAATTGGATTGCAGACCGACCAATTCGGCGTGGCGGCGCAGCAGCTTGGCGGCGATCGAATGGAACGTGCCGAGCCACGGCAAGCCTTCGCTGCTCGGCCCGAGCAAGTGCGCGACCCGCTCTTTCATCTCGCGCGCAGCCTTGTTGGTGAAGGTCACGCACAGCACTTCGCTCGGCCAGGCGCGGCGCGTGCGGATGATATGCGCAAGCCGCGTGGTCAATGCAGCGGTCTTGCCGGTGCCCGCGCCGGCCAGCATCAGCACCGGGCCCTCGGTCGTCAGCACGGCTTCGCGCTGGGGCGCGTTCAGGCCTTCGAGGTAAGGCTCGGGCAGCGATTCGGGCGGGGGGTGCACATGCGAACAGTTAGGGAACGGTGGCCCGCCGCGCAAGCAGGCAATGGAACTGATCGCGGCAAAACCACAGGCTGGCTTGGGTAAGCCGCCTTGCTGGAACCGAATCCGCCGCGAAACGTAAATGACTTGTTATCCCCCTTACCAATGCCGGAGATCTGTCATGCGTAACCTGTTGTTTCCCGTCGCTTCTGCGTTCGCGCTGCTGTGCGCGGCAGGCCCTTTGGTGGTTCAGACCAGTGCAGCGCAGACGGCGATGGCGCCTGCCATGATGTCACTGACTTCGGCGCAGCAGATTGACTACAATTCGTGGACGCCTGAACAGCGCGCCGTGTACGGTGCGTGGCCGGCTGACAGCCAGACCTATTACTGGACGCTTTCACTGAACCAGATGCACGGGTGGTGGAAGCTGACCGACCTGCAGCGCAGCCAGATCGTCGCAATGACCCCCGATCAGCGCGCCAGCACGTGGGCCTCGGTCGAAGCGCAGCTGGCCGGACAGGCGGCGTCCCCGGGCGTGGTCCAGGCCAACCCGGTCGGCTCGAGCGAGATGCCCAGCGCCACCCCGCCGAATCCTGATGTGGCCTCATCGTCGGTTCCCCCGGCCATGCCAGCCGATGCAACCTATCAGGCGGGGCCGTACAAGGGCGCGCTGACGCCGGCACCAGCCGAAGCGATGAACAAAGTCTATCCCGTTTGCACGCGTAAGCTGCAGGACAGCTGCCGCAATCGCGGCGGGAAGTAAGCTTGATTTGATTTGACTTGAGCCAAGGCGCGCAGCAGCGGTGCGTGAATGCACCCGCTGCGCGCCAACGCCCGAATTCTGACCGCTGCCCTCACCGGGACGGCGGTCGAATTTTATGATTTCTACGTCTTTGCCACCGCCACAGCGCTGGTGTTCGGACAGTTGTTCTTTCCTTCTAGTTCGCCCGAAGCGCAGGGGCTGCAGGCCTTTATGGTCTTCGGTCTGGCATTCCTGGCGCGGCCGGTCGGAGCGGTGGCCTTCGGGCATTTCGGCGACCGGGTCGGACGCAAGGCAACCTTGGTAGTGTCGCTGCTGCTGATGGGCGGGTCGACCTTCGCGATCGCATTCCTGCCCGGTTACGCCAGCGCCGGATACCTCGCGCCGCTGCTGCTGTGCGTGCTGCGCTTCGGGCAGGGTTTCGGACTTGGCGGCGAATGGGGTGGTGCGGCGCTGCTCGCGGTCGAGAACGCGCCCAAAGGCTGGGAGGCGCGGTTCGGTGCGGCCCCGCAATTGGGCGCGCCGCTCGGGTTTCTCGCCGCCAACGGCTTGTTCCTGCTGCTGGGGCTGTGGCTTAGCGATGACCAGTTCCTCAGCTGGGGCTGGCGGGTGCCGTTCCTGGTCAGCGCGGTGCTGGTCGGGATCGGGCTGTGGGTGCGG
>JARXKR010000072.1 GCA_030271565.1 Pseudomonadota bacterium | reverse complement strand
GGCTCGTTGAACAGGATGTCGAACACGATTGCCTGCGGGTGCTGGCTGGCGATGGCGTCGATCAGTTCGCCGTGGACCGAGCGCGGCCAGGGCCATGAGCCGGCATCGTCATTCATCTCTTCGAGCGATTTCTGGTCGATATCGACGATTACCACCTGGTCGGACGGCGGCCGGCGCTGCGCATTAAGCGCCAGCAGCACATCCCCGCCGCGCTGGTCGATGATCCGGGTCGCGTCGAACCAACCGAAATCGGCCGTGGCAAGCAGCGCGAACAGCGCCGCCAGCGCCAGCCAGCGCCCGCCTGGCAGGCGGCGCAACAATGCTCCCAGACCCGTGCCCATCGGCTGCACTTATGCGCTGCGCTCTCGGCGGTGGCAACGGGGGGCAGCGGTGACGACCGCCTTGCCCCAACCCGCCCATCATGCCAGACTGCTTTCTGGTTGGAGGGCACCATGCCGCACATCGGAACTGCCGTTCGTCGTTGGGTAGTTGCGCTTCTCGGCGTTGCCACGCTTGCCGGTCTGGCGACAGGTGCTGCGCTCGCCGCCGGACGTTATGAAGGCGTCGCGAGCTGCGCCGGTTCGACCTGTCATGGCCGCGCCGAGGGCGACGGCGCGGTGGTCCGCCAGGACGAGCTCAGACTGTGGCAAGAACCGAGCGCGCGTGGCGGTGCCCACAGCCGGACCTATGCCGGGCTGATCTCGCCGCGCGGGCAGCGGATCGCGACCACGCTCGGGCTCGGTGCAGCGGGTTCGGCCGGGGCCTGCCTTGGCTGCCACGCCACCCCGCCGGGAGAACGCGGCGCGCGGTTCCAGATCTCCGACGGGGTCGGCTGCGAGGGCTGTCACGGCGCGGCGTCGGGCTGGATTGCCAGCCACTATGCGGTGGGGGCAAGCCACGGCGGCAATGTCGCGAACGGGATGATCGCGCTCGACAATCCGGTGGTCCGTGCCGGGGTTTGCCTCGATTGCCATTTGGGCAGCGGCAAGCCCGGGCAATTCGTCACCCATGCGATGATGGCGGCAGGCCACCCGCGCATCGCGTTCGAGCTCGACTTGTTCTCCTCGCTCCAGCAGCACTGGAATGTCGACGCCGACTATGCCGCGCGCAAAGCCCAAAACGACGGGGTCCGGTTGTGGGCGGTCGGGCAGGCCGAGGCGGTGCAACGCTCGCTCGGTCTGTTTGGCCGCGCCGACCTCGCCAGCAACGGGATCTTTCCCGAATTCACGTTCTACGATTGCCATTCATGCCACCGCGGGATCGACGACAATCCCGAGCGAGCGCGGACGTTCGAGACCAACCCGGGCCGTCCAATTCCGTTCGCCCAGCCGCCCTACAACGATGAGAATATCATCATGCTGTCGGCAGTGGCGCTGGTTCTGGCGCCCAGCCAGGCCGCGCAATTCGATGCCGCGGCGCGCGGCTTTCATGCGGCGATGGGCAAGGGCCGCGCCGAAGCGGTTGCGGCGGCCAAGCGTCTCGACGCGGCAGCCGGTGCGCTGGGCGCGGCGATGGCGCGCGCCCCCGGCGGCAGCGACACCGCGTTCCGCGTGATCGCGGCGATCGGCGGACGCGCGATCTCGCCGCGATTTACCGACTACGCCGGGTCGGCTCAAGCGGTGATGGCGGTCGATACGCTGCTCAACGCGCTGGTCCGTGACGGACGGGTGACGGTGGGTGCCGCAGCCGGAATCCGCGAGAATATCAACCGTGCCTATGCTGCAGTCGCCAGCCCGACCGATTATAACCCAGGCCAGTTCCGCGCCACACTGGGTCAAGCGGTGCGCGCAATCGGGGCGCTGCGATGAGCCGCTGCGGGGCGCGTCCTGTGGCTGGAGCGGTGCTGATGGCGCTCAGCGCTTGTGGCGGCGGAGGTAGCGGCAGCGGCTCAGGCGGCGGTGGGGGCAGCCCCCCGGTTCCAGCTCCCACCCCCAGCCCGCCACCGGGCCTGTCTTACACC
This sequence comes from Pseudomonadota bacterium, assembly GCA_030271565.1. Lineage (GTDB taxonomy): Bacteria > Pseudomonadota > Alphaproteobacteria > Sphingomonadales > Sphingomonadaceae > Novosphingobium. Next base: position 9,227 of record JARXKR010000072.1, on the reverse strand, counting down.
GCCCCTGCGGCGGAATCGCTGGCAGTGGCAGACGTCCAGAAAGTGCTCGCCGAAGCTGCGATGCAAGCTGCTTCCGACGGTCACCCTGCGGTGATCGCAGTGACCGACCGGGTCGGCAATGTCCTTGCCGTGCTGCGGATGACCGGCGCACCAGCCTCTGCGGCAATCCCGCGCGCCGCCGACGGTTCGCAGCGCGATCTGCAGGGACTGACGGTCCCGGCCGAAGGTGCAGCCATCGCCAAGGCGATCACCGGGGCTTACCTCTCAAGCAGCGGCAACGCCTTTTCGACCCGCACCGCGAGCATGATCGTCCAGCAGCACTTTCCGCCCGCGCCGTCGACCGTCGGGTTGGAGAGCGGGCCGCTGTTCGGGGTGCAGTTCAGCCAGCTGCCGTGTTCCGATCTCAACACCCGGCTCGCGTCCGGACCGGCGTTCCAGATCGGCCCGAAGCGCTCGCCGCTGGGGCTGTCGGCCGATCCGGGCGGGTTCCCGCTGTACAAGAACGGCGTGGTGGTCGGCGGAGTTGGCGTAGCAGCGGACGGCGTTTACGGTTTTGATCCGAATGTGCTCGACGTCGATAGCGACAACGACGAGCGGATCGCGCTCGCGGGAACCGTCGGCTTCGAAGCACCACTTGAGGTCCGAGCCGACCGCGTTTCGCTCGACGGCACCACGCTGCGCTACACCGATGCCGACTATGCCAGTCTGGCTGGCGTTGCCGGGGCGAGCTACGCCGCGACCGTCCCGGCGCTTGGCGCGCTCGCCCCCGTGACCGGTTATTACGCCGCGACCAGCGTGCTCGCCGGGGCAGTTTACGGTAGCGAAGCCTCGGGCGTGCGCCGGGCGACCAGCAGCGAATTTACCAACGGTGATGCCTTCGTTCTGTCCAACGGTTCGGGCACCAGCCGCTTCCCCTTGCGCGCCGGCAGCGACGCGGCAGAAGTCGGCACGCCGATTTCAGCGCTCGAAGCGCAGCGGATTCTCGAGCAGGCGTTCGGTGTGATGAGCAAGGCCCGCGCGCAAATCCGCCGCCCGCTCGATAGTCTGGCCCAGGTCACCATCTCACTGGTCGATACCCGAGGAGTGCCGCTGGGGCTGGTCCGTTCGCCCGATGCACCGATCTTCGGGATCGACGTCTCGCTGCAAAAAGCGCGCACCGCAGCCTTCTTCACCAATCCCACTGCCGCTGCGCAATTGCTCGCCGATCCCAGCCCCGATGTGCGCAGCTTTGTCCCCGCGATGCGCAGCTTCTTCAACGACCCTGCGGTGCTGACCGGCAAGACCGCTTTCTCGGCGCGCGCGATCGGCAACCTGTCGCGGCCGTTTTTTCCCGATGGCGAAGTGTCGCGTCCCAATGGACCATTATCGCGCCCGTTCGCCCAGTGGAGCCCGTTCTCGACCGGGCTGCAATCGGCGCTGGTGCTGACCAACTTGGGCCAGCACCTGAATTTCGTCACCGGGGCGAGCGGCAGCGATACCCCTCCCCGCTGCAGCTTTATTCCCGATGCCGCACCGGGTCAGAACCGTCTGCAGAACGGGGTGCAGATCTTCGCCGGCGGAGTGCCGATCTATCGCGGCAACACTCTGGTCGGCGCGATCGGAGTTTCGGGGGACGGGATCGACCAGGATGACATGATCGCGTTCCTCGGGCTGAGCAATGCCGCGAGTGTGCTCGGCACGCTGGGCAACGCGCCGCAAGCGATCCGTTCGGATACCTTCGTATTCGATCTCGGCGGCGGCGCCAATGCGCGCCTGCGCTATGTCAGTTGCCCCTTCGCGCCGTTCGTGGGCAGTGACGCACAGAACGTCTGTCAGGGGCTGTAGTGGGAGTGGGGGCGCTTCTTCTGCCGCTGCTGCTCGCCCAGAGTCAAACAGCGCCGACCCCAGCGCCGCCGCCTGCGCCGCCGCCGCCCGTGGCCGATCCTGACGCCATCAGCCCGCCCGAGGTCGATCCCGGCATTCTCGATGGACGCCGCCGCCCCGGCTACGAAAACGGCCTGCCTGGGCCGGTGTCGCAGGATAACCCCGGCGCGGTGCGTGCACCCCCGCCCGAGGCATTTCCGACCGACCAGCTCCCGGTACCCGATCGCTGGCGGATCATGACCGGGCTGTGTCCAGCCAAGGGCGGTGACCAGTCGCTGCTCGGGCTTTACCCCAACCTGCGCCAAGTATGCCATCCGAAGCGCGATCCGTTTCACCAGAACCTGCTCAAGGGCGACCTCCCCCTCCCTGCGGGCAAGCGCCCCGGCTTCCTCAAGGGCGACGACTGGTTCCTGACGCTCAGCGGCGTGTCGGACACGGTGTTCGAACCGCGCACTTTTCCGATCCCGGTCGGGGTGCAGACCACCGAGCGGCCGGGCAGCCTCGACGTGTTCGGCAAGGATGCGAGCTACGTGTTTTCGCAGACCTTCGTGCTCGGCGCGGCGCTGACCAAGGGCAACACCGCGTTCAAGCCGCCCGAAATCGAGTACCGCATCGCGATCGGATTCAACTTCAATTACGTCGATGTGCCCGAACGCCGGGTGCTGAGCGTCGATCCCTCGAAACCAAGCCACCGCACCGACCACTTTGTCGGCCTGCAGGAATTGTTCGTCGACTATCACCTGCGCAATGTCTCGGTGCGCTACGATTTCGATGCGGTGCGGATCGGGATCCAGCCGTTCCAGTCCGACTTCCGCGGCTTCCTGTTCAACGACAACCAATTGGGCGTGCGCCTGTTCGGCAACCGCGACGGCAACCGCTGGCAATACAACCTCGCGGCCTTCTGGCGGCTCGAGAAGGACACCAATTCGGGGCTCAACAATGTGACCGAGCGGCCGCGCAACGATTGGTTGTTCGTCGCCAACCTCTATCGCCAGGATTTCCCGCTACCGGCGCTGACCAGCCAGATCACCGTGGTCTACAACCGCAACCGTGAGGCTGGCCGGATCAAGGTCGATGACAACGGCTTCCCGGTCCGCCCGGCGCTGCTCGGCACACTGCGCGGGCGCGACTACGACGTGGTCTATCTGGGCTATAATACCGACGGACGGATCGGCCGGCTGGGTTTCACCGGGTCGGCCTATGCTGCACTGGGGCAGGATCGCGACAGCTTTTTCACCGGCAAACCAACGAAAATCAGAGCGGGTTTCGCTGCAGCCGAACTGTCCTATGACAAGGACTGGATGCGGTTTCGCTTGTCCGCGCTCTACGCCAGCGGCGACGGCAAGCCGCGTGACGACACCGAAGCCGGGTTCGATGCGGTGTTCGAAAATCCGGTGTTCGCTGGGGCCGACACCTCGTACTGGATCCGCCAGACGATCCCGTTCGCCGGCGGCGGGCGGGCAGTTGCGCTCAATGGCCGCAACGGGATCCTCAATTCGCTGCGGTCGTCGAAAGAACAGGGGCAATCGAACTTCAACAATCCCGGCACTGTGCTCGCCGGGCTGGGCGGCGATTTCGATCTGCGACCGACTGTCCGGGTCTCGATGAACGCCAACCACCTTTGGTTTGCCAACACCTCTACGCTGCAGGAACTGCGCAATGAGGGCAGCATCCCCAAGGACATCGGCTGGGACCTTTCGCTTTCGACCGTATGGCGGCCCAAGGCGACGCAGAACATTGTCGTGCGGCTGTCGGCTGCGGCGTTGCTCCCGGGCAAAGGTTTTCAGGACCTGTTTGACAATAGTCAGCGCCACAGCAAGTACCTCTCGGTGCTGCTCAACACGGTGTTTGCCTTCTGATGCGCACGGCGCGCGCCTTGCTCTCGCTCGCGGCGCTGGTCTGCGCCGCGATCGTGCTGTTCCGCTCGTCCGACATCCGCGCCAGCGAAGGTGAGAAGCAGGTGCCGCGCGACTATGCGCTGGTCATCGCGCCGCCCGCTCCGGCCAAGCAGAGCGAGGAACAAGCCGCCGCCAAGACCGACGGCTGCCAATCGTGCCACGTCGAGACCGAAGCGCCGACGATGCACGTCTCCCCCGCGGTGCGGCTCGGCTGTACCGATTGCCACGGCGGTAATGCTGTTATTCGCGGCGATCCCAGGCTGGCCCGAGACGACCCTGCCTATGCAGCCGCGCGCGATGCCGCGCATGTGCTGCCGCGCTATCCCGAGGCCTGGCACTTTCCGTCCTCGGCCAACCCCAAGCATGGCTACACCCTGCTCAACCGCGAGGCGCCGGAGTTCATCCGCTTCGTCAATCCGGGCGATTACCGGGTTGCGCGCGAAGCTTGCGGGGCCTGCCACCTGCCGACGATCGAGGCCGCTGAACGCTCGCTGATGTCGAGCGGCGCGATGCTGTGGGGCGGGGCGGCCTACAACAACGGGATTTTCCCGCTCAAGAACTACATCTTCGGCGAGAGCTATACCCGTGACGGCCAGCCCGCCAAGGTGGCCGCACCGGGTAACCCGCCCGGCAGCGTGAGCAAGCGTCAGGCCGCGCGGGGCGCGCTCGCGGCGCTTTACCCGCTGCCGCGCTGGAACGTGGTGCCACCGGGCGATGTGTTCCGCGTGTTCGAGGATGGCGGGCGCAACAACGGGACCGGCTTTGCCGAGGTCGGGCTGCCCAATTCCACTGGCTCGATCCAGCGGCTCGAGGAACCCGGGCGGCCCGACCTCAAGCAATCGAGCCGCGGCCCGGGCACCGGGCTCAGGGTCGCGATACCGGTGCTCAACATTCACAAGACCCGGCTCAACGATCCGTTCATGTGGTTCATGGGGACCAACGACCAGCCGGGCGACTATCGCCAGTCGGGCTGCTCTGGCTGCCACGTGATTTATGCCAACGACCGCGAGCCGCGCCACAGCCTGATCTATGCGCAGTTCGGCCGCGACGGCCAAAGCGTGACGGTCGATCCGACTATCGCGGACAAGACCGCCGGTCATGGCGGGCTCAAGGGCGATCACAACCCCGACGGCAGCGAACCCGCTAAGGAATCGGGCCATCCGCTCGGCCACGTCTTCACCCGCGCCATCCCGACCGCGCAGTGCATGAGCTGCCACATGCACCAGCCCAACGTGTTCGTGAATTCGTTCCTCGGCTACACGATGTGGGACTACGAAGCCGATGCCCCGACGATGTGGCCCGGTCCCGAGAACATCGCGCCGCGCCCGGCGGGGATGAGCGATGCCGACTACCAGCGGCTCTACAAGCGCCAGCGCTATCCCGATGCGGCAACCATCCGCGGGATCAACGCCCGCAACCCCGAGGCGGCGGCGGCGCGCGGGCTGTGGGGTGACCTCGATTTCCTGCGCAATGTCTACGATCTCAACGCCGGGCTCAAGGATACCCAGTTCGCCGACTATCACAGCCACGGCTGGAACTTCCGCGGGGTGTTCAAACGCGACCGTGCGGGTAACCTGCTCGACGCGGGCGGAACGCAAGCGACGTGGGGCACCGACAAGGCGCACATGGTATCACCCGATGATCCCCAGAAATGGCGCCTCAGCGGTCAGGGCAAGTTTGTGCCCGCTGGAGTCAATCCGGGCAAAAGCGTGCACCTGATGGACATCCATGCCGAGAAGGGCATGCAATGCGCCGATTGCCACTTTGCCCAGGACAGCCACGGCAACGGGCTGATCTATGGCGAGGTGGCCAATGCGGTCGAGATTGGCTGTGCCGACTGCCACGGCACGGTCGATGCCTATCCCAAGCTGCTGACCTCGGGCCCGGCCGCCCCGCCCAAGGGCAGCAATCTCGCGCTGCTGCGCAATCCCGACGGCCAGCGCCGGTTCGAATGGATCGACAACGGCGCCGGCCGCCGCGTGCTGCTCCAGCGCTCGATCGTCGATCCGAACCTGTCGTGGCAGGTCCACCTGACCAAGGACAGCGTCGATCCGGTCTCACCCAATTTCAATCTCAAGGCGGCGCGGGCCAAGCTGATGAGCCGCTCGGGCGCGGATGACGGGTCCTTCGGCTTCGGTCCCGGCGTGCCCAAGGGCGACCGTGCGCACCAGGACGGCAAGATCGCCTGCTTCTCGTGTCACCTTGCCTGGACCACCAGTTGCGGCGGCTGCCACTTGCCGATCGAGGCCAACTGGAAAACGTCGATGAACCACTTCGAGGGCGAGGAAACGCGCAATTTCGCCACCTACAACCCGCAAGTGGCGCGCGATGACATGTTCCAGCTCGGCAAGCATATGACCACCAAGGGCGGAGAGGTGACGCCGGTCAGATCAAGCTCGGCGCTGGTCCTGTCCTCGACCAACAGCAGCCGCGAACGGATCTACATCCAGCAGCCACCGATCAGCTCGCCCGGATTCTCGAGCCAGGCCTTCGCGCCGCATTTCCCGCACACCGTCCGCACGCAGGAGACCAAGACCTGCAGCGATTGCCACGTCAGCATGAACGAGGACAACAATGCGATCATGGCGCAGACGCTCTTGCTCGGGACCAACTACGTCAACTTCATGGGCCTCAACGCCTGGACCGGGCTCGGCGGCGGGCTTGAGGCGGTGCGGGTAACCGAATGGGACGAACCCCAAGCAGTAATCGGATCCTACCTCCAGCGCTATGCCTACCCGGATTACTTCCGGCTGCACGTCGAGCAAAACGGGCGCGAGCTCAAGAACTGGACCCGCGGATCGGCGGCCAAGTCGCTCTCGGGCGGCGACAGTCACCCGCTCGAGCAGTTCCGCAATGTCGTGCAAGGCACGCCCGACAAGGTCGGCTGCCTGCAACTGCGCGGCGAATATGTCTACGCCGCGCAAGGCAAAGGCGGGTTCCACGTCTATGACGTCGCGGCGGTGGCCAACAAGGGCTTCGCCGATCCGATCGTCTCGGCTCCGTTCGCCGGCGATGCGCAGGTCGACACCACCGATGCCACCTGCATGGCGCTGCCGACCGGTCAGCCGATCGCGCCCGAGCGCAATACGCAAGCCATGCGCGACGCCAATCAGGAGCAGCCGTTCCTGCCGATCTACAACTACGCCGCGATCACCGACAGCGTCGAGGGGTTGATCCTGGTCGATGTCGACACTTTCTCCGACGGCGAATTCCGCAACAACAAGCTGCGCCGCGCGGTGACGTGGAACCCGGACGGGGTCTTGAACGGCGCGCGGCACATCGTGCTGGCGGGCGAAGTAGCCTACATTATCGCCGCCAAGGGGCTGGTCGTGGTCGACTTGTCCGATCCGCTCAAACCCCGGCTTGCCGCAGTGCGCGAACTGGTCGATGCGCGGGCCAGCGCGGTGCAGTTCCGCTACCTGTGGGTGACCGACCGCGACGGGCTCAAACTGTTCGACGTCACCGATCTGCGCAATCCTCTCGCCGTCCCCGAAGCGACCGTACTGCTCGCCGACGCGCGCCGGGTCTATGTTGCGCGGACCTATGCCTATGTTGCGGCCAAGGCGGACGGGCTGGTAATCGTCGATGTCACGCGCCCGCGCGAGCCCCGCATCTACCAGAAAGTCACCTTCGACGGGCAGCTGAACGATGCCGAGGATGTGGTGGTCGCCTCAACCAACGCCTCGCTGTTTGCTTACGTCGCCGATGGCCGCAACGGGATGAAAGTGCTGCAACTGACCTCGCCCGAAAGCCAGCGCAATTTCTACGGCTTCTCGCCCGCGCCGATCCCGCAACTGATCGCCTGGGCCAAGACCCCCTCGCCCGCGATTGCCATGTCCAAAGGCCTCGACCGTGACCGCGCGGTGGACGAAACCGGCGGGCAAATCGCGGTCTTCGGCCGCCTCGGCTCGCGGCCTTTCACCAGGGCCGAAATGGAGCGGCTGTTCCTCAACAGCCGGGGCGTGATCTACAAGGTCAACGACAGTGCCGACATGAGCGCCTGGCGGGCTGGGCGGTGACCTAAACCTGAATCGTCATCCCGGCGCAGGCCGGGACCCAGCCCTTCTGAAAGGCAACCCGCGAAGCGTCGCTGCTTCTTACTTGATCTGGGTCCCGGCCTTCGCCGGGATGACGGGGGGATGCGAAAGGTCACACGAAGGTCACACCAAAACGCATTGGCGGGGCGGCTGAAGGCGAGAAAAGGTTACACTTGGACTGGACACACTGGACACAGTCCTAAACGAGAAAACGGAAGTGTTACCTTGCGGCACGGACTGTAACCTTGGCCATACGGGGGTGAGGCACGAGGGGCGGGTACGGGGATCGGCAGGGTCAAAGCATGTCCTGAGCTTGTCGAAGCACTGTCCTTCTCTTCGGTCGGTTGCGAGCGAGGCACGAAGCAAAGGACAGTGCTTCGACAGGCTCAGCATAGGCGGAATTGGGGGCAGAATTTGCGCTTTTGGCCGCAATCAGGGTGACACTTGGGTGACAAAGGCGACACTGTGTCTCCCTGCCAAGAGGCATTTCACCGTGTTATATCAATAGCATAAATCCCCAAGGGTGACACATGGCGTATGCGCCGCGCCGCCGGGCCGAGCGCGGCTGTGCGGGGTGATCGACAGGTTCAAAGAGCCGCCGCGATCATGGCAAATTGGGAAGGTGTAGGAAAGGCGGGAAGGAGAGCTTCGCGCAACCGGGGACATGCTATTGCGTGTCCCCTGCGGTGCAACGTGGCGCGCGCCAGCAGCTGTGTGGAGCTACTGTCAACGGAATTGCTATTTAATGTATTTAGTAAAGTGTCACCGTAATTCTGGAGGCTCGGAACGATTCCCATTTTTACCAGTGTCGGACCCTGAGCCCACAGGGCGAGCGACAGCCCCGTAGCCATGAGAACCATCGTCACGGCAACGCGCTGGCGAGCCATCCGAAGCAGATGCACAGGTATTGCGGTCAGCAAAACGAGCATCGGCAACCAAAGCAGCCACCAAAGCCCGACTACCCAAAAACCGAGGATAAGCCCGACCAGCATTTCTGCCGCTGACGCTTTTCGCAGCAGATTGAACGGCAGCCCTGTCCTCATCGAAAGCGTGATGCCCTCATCGCGGTGCGCTTGCGACAGCATCAAGCCGATTGCGGTCAGCAGAAACCCAAAACAAAAGACATAGGGGTCAGCGAAAGCAGCGGCATCGGCGGCCATCAGTGGGTGTTGGGGCTCATGCCCCAGCCGCGAGAAGACGGCGATACTTTTCAACTACAGCCATGATGACCAAATCGCCCTGTGCCATAGGTTCCGCGATGCCACCTATGTCGGCGGCACGCTGGACCAGCGTATTGCGAAACTCGTTCGGCAGACGCTCCCACTCGACAATTAGGGCAGCACCCAACCGTTGAAGCTGCGATGCATCGTCTTCGTCCATCTCGAAGAAGGGTGCTGACTTCATGTTCGTGCCCTCGCCGTGACTACTA
>JARXKR010000071.1 GCA_030271565.1 Pseudomonadota bacterium | reverse complement strand
GTCCTTGGGCGGCTCACCGATGGTAATCCCGCCTTTGTCCCACGCGGACGAGTAGAGCTCGGGCAGCGCTTCGACGTGCTGGATCGCCTTGACGTTGGTGATGTTCCAGAAATCGCCGTAAGGCGTGCCGGTCACCTTGTTGATCGGGGCCTTGGCGCGCATTTCGGCAAAGATCGGCTGCCAACGGTCTTCGACATAGATGTCCGAGCGCGATACGTCCCACGGATGGCTGTGCTTTGGCAGTTCGCCGCCATGTTCCTTGAGCCAGCTGTCGAACGCATCGGTGGCGCGCGGCGCGGTGCGGTAAGTGAACTTTTCGGGTGCGCTTGCCTTGGTAGCCATTGCTCGGTTTTCTCCCGTCGCCGCACTGAAAAATTGCGTTTCGACACAGGACTTATCCCGCCCAACTTACGCAAATGTCAATAGCGGCTCGGTGAACTGCATCGGCTGTGGGTCAAGCCTTGGCAGTTGCCGCCCCAGCACCCTTACGCTGCCAGAACCAGCGCTTCTTGCTGCGCTGCGGGCCGCTTTGCATCACCCGTTTGCGGAACAGCGTCGCGCCCAGCTTGACCAGCACCGATACACATAACAGCTGCCACGCGATCGCCAGCGCGTGCGGCCACAGCGCCGGGTCCTGCGCGGCGTGTGCGAGCATGGTGAAGGGCGAGGAAAACGGCACGATCATCGCCGCCTTCTCGATCCAGGTCCCGGGCTGCGCCATTGCGAAGCTGGCGAAGAAGAAGTTCAAGAGCTGCAGCATGGTTACCGGCATCGACAGTGTCTGCACTTCGCGCACAGTGCTCGCCATCGAGCCGATCGCGAGGAACAGCGAACCCAGGATGAGGTAACCCATCGAGAAATAGATCACGCCCAGCGCGAGGAAGGTCGGCCAGCCGACCGCAGGTGCGGGGTAGTCGCCCAGACTGTGCCCCGCCGCAAACCAGATCGTGCCGCCGACCAAAGCCCAGACCGTGATCCCGACCATCGATACCGCGAGCATCGCGAACAGCTTGCCCAGGAACACCGCGTCCATCGGAATGGCCGCAGCGAGCACCTCGATGATCTTGTTGCTCTTCTCCTCGACCAGGTTGGACAAGACCATGCCTGCCAGGATCATCATCAGCAGGAACAGCACGGTCTGCCCGATCTGCGCGGTGACCATCTGCCCGTGAGTCTGATCGGCGCGGGTGGTGGCTATCCCGGCCAGCTCAACCTCTGGGTAATTGGTCGGGTTTCGCTCGAGTGCTTGCGCGGCGAGCAGCCCGACCCGGCCTTCCCAGTTGGCAATCCGGTCGCTCGAACCGGTCAGCACCGGGTGCTCCGGCGTGCCGGTCACGATCGCAGCGAGATTGGCCTTGTTGTTTTTCATCGCTGCCGCCGGGTCGAACTTCTCACCCGGGGCAAGCTGCCTGACCACGACCAGCTCGGGCATGTTTGGACCCAGCTGATCGGATAGGGATTGCTCCGCCTTGACCATCCGCGCGGTGTCGGCCGGGCTCATCGCCATGCCCAGCACCGGGCGGTCGGCGGTTTCCTGTACGCGTTGTCCGATCGTGCCGGCCAGCGTGCCGACCAGCAGCGGGAACAGCGGCCCGAGCAGGAAGAAGATGAAACTGCGCGACCACAGGATCGCGACGAAATCGCGCCGCGCCACCACATAGGCGGCGGCGAGAGTAGAAAGGCGCCCGGTGGGGCGGTTGGGCACGTCCATCAGCGCAGCTCCTCGGGGCTTTCCTCAAGCGCGCGCGCGGCGGCCTCGCCGGCAATCGCGACAAAGGCATCGTGCAGCCCGGCGCGTTCGATCGACAGCGAGAGGATCCCTGCCTCGCCTTCGATCAGCGCGCGCAGCAGCGGCTCGATCCCGCTTTCGGGCAGCGAGAACAGCCAGAGTTTACCCTCGTGCCGCGCATCGGGGGGCAGCGCCGCGCGCCACGGACCGTCGCTGGCGCGGGTTTCGAGCCGCACCTGCGGACGAATCCGGTCGCGCGCGACATCGACGGAACCGGCAAACGGGACCTTGCCTCCGGCGATGATCGCCACTTCGTCACACAGCCGTTCGGCATGCGCGATCACATGGGTGGAAAAGATCACCGTGGTGCCTTTGGCCGCGAGCGCGCGGATCATCTTCTCGAGCTTGCCCTGGTTGAGCGCATCGAGCCCCGAGAACGGCTCGTCGAACACCACCAGCCGGGGATTGTGGACCAGGGTGCCGAGCAGCTGAACCTGCTGCGCCATGCCTTTCGAGAGCTGGCGGATGGTGCGGTCGATCGCGTAGCCGAGGCCGTTTTCCTCGAGCAGCTGCTTGCCCCGCGCGCGCCCTTCCTTGAGCGGCAGCCCGCGCAAAGCGCCAAGGAAGGCAATCGCCTCATAAGCCTTCATCGAGGGGTACAGCCCGCGCTCTTCGGGCAAATAGCCGATCGCGTGCGCTACTTCATGCGGGCGGTCATGACCGAGCACGCGGCGGATCCCGCTATCGGGGTCGATGATCCCCAGCAGCATCCGCAGCGTGGTGGTCTTGCCCGCGCCGTTGGGGCCGAGGATGCCGTAGATTGATCCTTGGGGAACGGTCAGGTCGACCCCGTCGACCGCGGTGAAACCATCGAACCGTTTGACCAATCCGCGCGCCTCGATCGCCAGCGGCCGATCTGCCGCTGTTGGCGCGTTGCTCACCATCTGCCATTCCCTTAGTTTCACCAGTGCGGCGTTATGGCGCGCCAGTGAACAGGAGCAACAGGAAGTTTGGTTAACGCGGCGCAAATCGTCAGCTTAAAGCATGATCTGGCAGCAGAAGCGGCGCGTCTGGGCTTTGCCGCCTGCGGTATTGCGCCTGCTGCTGAGGATCCGATCGCAGCACGCCGACTAGAGGAATGGCTGGGCGAGGGTCGGCACGGCGTGATGGAGTGGATGGAATCGCGCGCCCACCACCGCCGCTCACCGCAAGGTCTGTGGCCCGAGGCGCGCAGCGTGATCGCGCTGGGGATGAGCTATGCCCCGGCGAATGATCCGCTCGCGCTGGCGGGGCGCGGCGAGCGCGCGCGGATCTCGGTCTATGCGCAGGGCAAGGATTACCATGACGTCATCAAAAAGGCCTTGAAGGCTCTAGCGCGGTGGTTGATTGCCGAAGCGGCGCGGCGGGGCCTGGGTGAGGCCGGAGTCAAGGTTTTCGTCGATACCGCGCCGGTGATGGAAAAGCCGCTGGGCCAAGCGGCGGGTCTCGGCTGGCAAGGCAAGCACACCAATCTCGTCAGCCGGACGCACGGATCGTGGCTGTTCCTCGGCGCGATCTACACCACAATCGAATTTCCGCCGGATGAGGCCGAAGCCGACCACTGCGGATCGTGCAACGCCTGCCAGACCGCCTGCCCAACCGATGCCTTTCCCGCGCCCTACCGGCTCGATGCGCGGCGCTGCATTTCCTACCTGACAATCGAGCTGAAGGGCGCGGTCCCGCTCGAATTCCGCAAGGCACTGGGCAACCGCATCTACGGCTGCGACGATTGTCTGGCGGTGTGCCCGTGGAACAAGTTTGCCAGCGAAGCCTCTGCAATGCGCGCGTTCGTGCCCCGCGCCGAACTGGTCGCGCCCAGGCTCGCCGAATTACTGATGCTCGACGATGCAGGCTTCCGCGCGCTGTTTTCCGGCTCGCCGATCAAACGCATCGGCCGCGACAGGTTTGTGCGCAATTGCCTCTATGCCGCGGGGAACGGCGGCGATGCCGGGCTGATCGGACGGGTTGAATTGCTCTTGGCCGATCCCGATCCCGTGGTCGCCGAGGCGGCGCAGTGGGCGATGGCGGAATTGGTTCGCGCAGAGGCCGCAGAGGAACGCAGAGACGCAGAGATGTAGCGCTAACCGAAGGCTGCCCCACTAATCCTAATGATGCGATTGACGCACCATGGAAACTGCAAGCCGCTGCGCCGATAACGCGACATCTCTGCGTCTCTGCGGTTCTTCCTCTGCGTCCTCTGCGCAAACCCTCTTTCCTACATCGCCCCATTCGGTCACACTGCGCCCGAGATCTTCCATTTCGGCTCTTTGAACTTGTCCAGCCCCCGCATCCGACAAGCAGCCGCAAGATCGCCGCGAGGTGGTTTTGGTGTCAACCTGGTGTCAACTTTAGCCCTACCGCGCCAGCAAATTGCGGGCCTGGCTGGCGATCTGGGCGAGCATCGCCGGAGTGACCGGCATCGCGGTTTGCGCGCGCGCTATCACGGTGCGAAACTGGCTGATCGCCGGGGCCTGCGCTGCCGCCCAGCGTTCAACCGCTGCCGCTGCCGCGCCCTGCTTGCCGCCGTTGCGGCGCAGGAAATCGAGCCGCATCTGCTGGAAATCGCGCGCCAGGCCGTTGACCAGCAGGCGCTCCCACGGATCCGATGGACTCATCCGCGCAGCGGTCTGCTGGGCCCAGTCGAGCCCCAATCTTGCGCCAAGGTCACTGAACGCAGCAGTCAAGGTCCGCGCCCCGATCCCGTTTTCGCGCGCCAGCCGGGCCAGGCCGATCGCACCGTCCATGTCGCGCAGCTTGGCCACCGCATCGCTCTGAGCCTTGGGCGCTCCCGCCGCGATCAAAGCCTGAACCATCGCCGCCGACTGGGTGCGGCCCTCACCGGCGAGCAGGCTATGGGTGTCGTGCGAAAGATCGCTTACCCCCGGTGCGAGTTCGGTTACCAGCTGCGAGGGCACCAGGGTGCCGCTGCCGACCCGCAGCAGGTCTGCGATGTGATCCGACATGATCGAGGCCGCGCGCTCGAACAGCAAGATGCGTGCGCCCTCGCTCATCGGCTGGCTTTCGATCCCCTGCCAGATCGCCTGCATTCCCAAAAGGCGCTCTGCTGCGACGAAGGCCGCAGCAACCTGCGCCAGCGTCGCGCCTTCCTCTTCGGCGAGCTCATAAGGGTGAATCACGCCCAGCCGATTGATCATCCGGTTGGTCAGCTTGGTCGCGATGATCTCTCGGCGCAGCCGGTGCGCAAGAATATCCTGCTCGAACTTGCCGCGCATCGGTGCCGGAAAGGCAGCTAACAATTCGTCGGCCAAGCCCGGATCGTCGGGCAGTGCGGACTCCTCGAGCGCTTCCTGCATCGCGAGCTTGGCACACGAGAGCAGCACCGCGAGCTCGGGCCGGGTCAGCCCGATACCCTCCGCAGCGCGGCGCAGCAGCACATCGGCGTCGGCCAGCCCTTCGGTCTTGCGGTCGAGCTGGCCAAGCGTTTCGAGCCGATCGATCAGGTGCATTTGCGCCGGGACCGACTTGGCCCCGCCGGCCTGTGCGATCGACAGCGCCAGCGCCTGCAGCCGGTTATCCTCAAGCACCAGCGCGGCAACCTCGTCGGTCATCTCGACCAGCAGCTTGACCCGCGCGGGTTCGGTCAGCCGCCCAGCACGCTTGGCCCCCGCCAGCGCGATCTTGATGTTGACCTCGTTATCCGAGCAATCGACCCCGGCCGAATTGTCGATGAAGTCGGTGTTGATCCGGCCGCCCTTCAGCGCAAATTCGATCCGCCCGGCCTGGGTGGTGCCAAGATTTGCGCCTTCGCCGATCACCCTGACGCGCAGGTCCGCACCGTCGATCCGCAGCGCATCGTTGGCCGGATCGCCGACCACGGCATTGTTTTCGGTCGACGCCTTGAGGTAAGTCCCGATCCCGCCGAACCACAGCAAGTCGGCCTCGGCCTTGAGGATCGCGGTGATCAGCCCGTCGGGATCGATGCTTGCGGCCTCGATCCCGAGCATCGCGCGCACTTCGCCCGACAGCGGGATATCCTTGAGGCTGCGCGCGAACACCCCGCCGCCGGGCGAAATCAGGCCCTTGTCATAATCGTCCCAGCTCGAACGCGGCAGCGCGAACATCCGCGCGCGCTCGGCATGCGACTTCGCCGCATCGGGCGCAGGATCGAGGAAAATATGGCGGTGATCGAATGCCGCGACCAGCTGCAGCGAAGTCGACAGCAGCATGCCGTTGCCGAACACGTCGCCCGACATGTCGCCGCAGCCCAGCACACGCACCGGGTCGTTCTGCACGTCGACGCCCATTTCGAGGAAGTGCCGCTGGACCGATAGCCACGCGCCCTTGGCGGTGATTCCCATCGCCTTGTGGTCGTAGCCCTTGGAGCCGCCGCTGGCGAAAGCATCGTCGAGCCAGAAATCGTGGTCCTCGGCGATGCCGTTGGCGGTGTCCGAAAAGGTCGCGGTGCCCTTGTCGGCGGCGACCACGAAATAGGGGTCCTGACCATCGCGGATGACGACGGCTTTGGGGTGGATGACCTTGCCGCTGATTATGTTGTCGGTGATCGACAGCAGCGTGCGGATGAACAGCTTGTAGCTTTCCTTGCCCTCGACCAGCCAGCCGTCGCGGTCGCGGACCGGATCGGGCAATTGCTTGGGATAGAACCCGCCCTTGGCCCCGGTCGGCACGATCACCGCGTTCTTGACCCGCTGGGCTTTCATCAGCCCAAGCACTTCGGTGCGAAAGTCGTCGCGCCGGTCGGACCAGCGCAGGCCGCCGCGCGCCACTGGCCCGGCGCGCAAGTGGATGCCCTCGACCCGGCGCGAATAGACGAAGATCTCGCGCCACGGCAGAGGTTTGGGGAGGCCCGGGACCAGCGCGGAATCGAGTTTGAAGGCCAGCGCTTCGTCCCCGGCCGGGGCAAAAGCGTTGGTCCGCAGCATCGCTTCGACCAGCGAGCGATAGAGCCGCAGCAGCCGGTCGTCGTTGATCGCCTGGACGCTTGCCAGCCCGGTGCGAATTTCGCTCTGCGCCTCGGTCTCGGCCGCAGCGCGGTCGCCGCCGAATTTGGGATCGTGGCGCGCGATGAACAGCGCGATCAGTCCGCGGGTCACTTGCGGCGCGTGTTGCAGCGCATCGACCACCGTCGGGATGCCGAAATTCATGCCGGCTTGGCGCAAGTACCGGTACCACGCGCGCAGCCAGTTGGCTTCCTCGGCGCTCAATCCGGCAGCGATGATCAGGCGGTTGAACGGATCGTCTTCGGCATGGGCGTTGAGCACGTCGGCAATCGCTACTTCGATCGGCTCGGCACGGCCGAGCAGGTCGAGGCAGTCGAGCCCGGCGGGCGCGGTCAGCGCAAAATCGTGGATCGTGCCAAGGCGGCCCCCATCGAGGTCGGTCGGTACGTCCTCGATCACCTTGAAGCCGAAGTTCTCGAGCGCCGGGACCGCATCGGACAAGGCAATCGCGCCGCTGCGCTGGTACAGCTTGAGCCGCAAGTCACCGCTGCTCATCTCATCCGAGCAGAGCAGCCGCGCGCCGCGCCGCGGGCCGTCCTCGCCCTCGTCGGCAAGTTTGCGCAGCCGCGAAATGTCGGCCGCGGCTTCGGCTGCTCCATAAGCGCTGCGATAGCTTTGCGGGAAGGCTTCGGCGAAGCGCATCGCGATTGCTGCGGCGCGCGAAGGTTCTTCGCTGGCGGCGATCTCGGCCTCGACCGCGTCGGTCCAGCCGCGCACCATCGTCTGCAATTGCACGTCGAGCCGCGCTTCGTCGGGCTCGGGCGTGCCGTCGCGGATGTCGAGCACATAGCGGATCAGTGCAAGGTTGTTGCCCTCGACCTGCAGGCTCCAATCGAGCACTGGCGCGCCGGCGGCGTGGCTCAGCATCTCGCCGATGGAAAGCCGGACATTGGTCGACAAGGCATCGCGCGGTAGCCACACGAAGGCGAACAGGTGGCGCTCGAGCGGGGCCTGAACCAAGGCCAGACGCGGGCGCGGGCGATCGACCAGGCTCATCATCGCAGTGGCGATGCGCTCGAGGTCGGCGTCGGAGAACCCGATCAGCAGGTCGTGCGGCAACGCGGTCAGCGCGTGGACCAGCGCCTTGCCGGCGTGGCCGTTGGCGGCAAACCCGAACTTGGCCATCAGCTCGGCAAGCTGCGCGCGCATCCGGGGGATCCGGTCGGGTGCAGCCGCCAGCGCGGCGCTGGTCCAGACCCCGGCGTGAACCGACAGCGCGGTGACCTTGCCGCTTTCGACTTGCGGGACCAGGAACAGGTCGAGCGGCACCCGGCGGTGGACGTTCGAGATGAGGTTGCTCTTGATGATCAAGGGCACCCGGCCGCCGCTCTTGGCCTCGTTGTCGAACCAGGCGAAGGCGCGGTCGAACGAGGCCGGGGCGAGCACTTGTTTGGCGCTCTTCTTGCAGATCCCCAGCGCATCGGTTTGGCTGCCATCGCGCATCCGGGTGACATGGCCGAGCTGGGTCAGCATCCCGTCCTTGAACCAGCGCAACAGTGCTGCACCCTCGCCGCCGCCGAGCGCGTCGGCATCGCGGCCCATCGCTTCCTGCAGCCGCGGCCAATCGGCCACCGCCACCTTTACGTCGGTCAGCGTGGCTGTCAGCGCGGTTTCGAGCGCACGCCGGACGCGGGCATCGCCGCGCTCGGTCTCGAGGTAGATCATGCTCTCGCGCTTTTCACCGGCAGTTTGCGGGTCGAGCACTTCGAGCAGCTTGCCCGCACTGTCGCGCCGCGCCGCCATCACCGGGTGCAACAGCCGGTCGATCCCGAGCCCGTGCGCAGCAATTGTCGCGGAGATCGAATCGACCAGGAACGGCATGTCGTCGTTGATCAGCGCGATCCGCATGAAGCGGTCGCTGGC
Organism: Pseudomonadota bacterium; assembly: GCA_030271565.1. Taxonomy (GTDB): domain Bacteria; phylum Pseudomonadota; class Alphaproteobacteria; order Sphingomonadales; family Sphingomonadaceae; genus Novosphingobium. The sequence goes on along the minus strand of JARXKR010000071.1, from coordinate 2,628 downwards.
GCTGCCCGAGATCGATTCGATGACAATTGCGGCTTGCCCGGGTTCGCGGGTCGCGGCGGCGGCGAGGACGAAGGCAGCGGCTTGATCGAGCCCTTCGGCGCTGAAGCAGGGATCGCCCGGGAGCAGCGAATCGGCCAGTTGCCGGGCGAGCGCTTTGCTCAGTGCAGACTTCGAACTCATGGACAGATGCTCCTGCGGCGCAGAGCCTTGGCGCCGGTTCCTGCTTGTTATATTGTTGCTAACTAACGTAGCAATTATGCGCACTGTAGAAGCAAGGGCCTAGCAGTGCAACCACCTGACCCTAGGGATTTGGCCCTAATTGAGCGCCCGCATGGTGAGTTCGAGCGAACGCTGCCGCGCGGCCGGATCGAAGGTCGCGCCCGAGACGACGATCTCGTCGGCATGGGTACGTTCGATGAATTGCGCGATGGAAGCGCTGACCGTGGCCGGACTGCCGATCGCACTGACCTGGCGCATGTGTTCAAGCATCGCCAACTGGCCTGGCGGCAGGGTCTGGCGGTAATTCGGCACCGGTGGCTGCAATTGCCCCGGCGTGCCGCTACGCAGCGCGACGAAGCTCTGGTCGATCGAGGAGGCGAGCAACATCGCATCGGCATCGCTGTCGGCCGCGATGACGTTCATCGCCGCCATCACGTGCGGCTGCGCGAGCGCGGGCGAGGGACGGAACTGGCGGCGATACATCTCAAGCGCCTGATCGAGGTAATCGGGCGCGAAGTGCGAGGCGAAGGCGTAAGGCAGCCCCAGCGCGGCGGCGAGCTGCGCACCGAACAGGCTCGATCCCAATATCCACATCTCAACCGCAGCGCCCAGCCCCGGCGTCGCGCGCAGCGGGAGCTCGGGCTCGCCGGTGAACAACGCGCGCAGCTCGACCACGTCCTGCGGGAAGTATTCGGACGCGCGCCCCAGATCCTTGCGCAAGGCCTGCGCGATCCGCATGTCGGCCCCCGGCGCGCGGCCGAGGCCCAAGTCGATCCGGCCCGGATAGAGCGCGTCGAGCGTGCCGAACTGCTCGGCGATCACGAACGGATTGTGATTGGGCAACATGATCCCGCCCGCGCCGATCCGGATGGTGCTGGTTGCTGCACCGATATGGGCGAGCACCACCGATGTCGCCCCGCCCGCAACCCCGGCCATGCCGTGATGTTCGGCGACCCAGAAGCGGTGGTAGCCGGCTGCTTCGGCGGTTCTGGCCAGTGCCGCGGCATCGGCCAGTGCCGCAGCCGCGTTCCCGCCCTGGCGCACCGGAACGAGGTCGAGAACGGAAAGTTTGGGTTTGCTGGGCGATGTCACTTGGGCTGTGATGCGCGCGGCGGGCCCAGCTGGTCAAGATAACCTTGCGCAGTCTTGGCGAACTGACTGCCCGGCGCGGCAACGATCACCGACCGCCAGCTGAGCCGCGCGGCCGCGTCGCGCCCCGACAGCACCGCGATCACCCCGGCCTCGAGCCCGATCTCGGGATCGACCGGCATCAGCGCGGCGGCGCGTTCGATCTGCTGCTGCGCCTGCGCCAGCTTGCCCTCGCGCCGCGATAGCGTCGCCGACAGCAGCCAGGCCTGATAATTGTCGGGCAATTCATAGCGCGCCTCTTCGAGGGCGGCCGAAGCCTCCGCAGTCCGCCCCAACGCAACCAATGCGCGGGCACGGTCGATCTGGATCACCCCGCCCAACTTATGGTCGCTGGCGGTATGCGCCTCGCCGTGGGCATGGTCGAGCGCGTCGAGGCCCGCAACCGTGTTGCCGGTCACCAGCAAGGCATTGCCCGCCAGAGCCCCAAGCCGTGCGCGCTCACCCGGCTCGCTCGCCGGGGTATCGTCGCGCGCCGAAAGGAACAGCGCGGCGGCGTCGTCCCAGCCGTCGATCCGGGTCAAGGCCATCGCCTTGCACTGTTTGGCCCCGGCGCGGTCGCTTGGTGTCTTGGCGGCGGCAAGCCAGCCTTCGGCCTCTTCGATCCCGTCAGACGGATTGGTTATCGCGAGATGGAGGCAGTTCTGCAGCTGCGTGGATTGCGCGGTGGAAGTGGGCGTTGCTGGCTGGCTCACGCGGGCGGGTTCCTTATGATTCGGGATCGGCAGCGGCGCTTGCGGCAGCGCGCCGCCGGGTCCGACCTGCGCCAGCAGCGGCAGCAGCAAGGTGGCAAAGGACATCGATTACTCCGAATATTCAGGGCAAAGCAGCCAGCGTCTGCAGCAGCAATGCGATGTCGCTGTCGCGCGACAGGCGGTGGTCGCCGTCCTTGACCAGACAGACCTGCACATCGGATGAACGCAGCGCCTGTGCAAGATGAAGTGCGGTCTCCCAGGGTACGTCGGGGTCCTGCTGGCCGTGAAGCAGCCGCACCGGGCAGGTCAGGTCAATCTCACCGCCAAGCAGCCGCTGGGCCTGCCCATCACGCCAGAACGCCGCGTAAGTCGGGGCCGGTTCGGGACCATAGGGATTGTCCTCGAACAGGGTTTCTCCGGCTGCCAATTTCGCCTTTTGCTCGGGCGTGAAGCCCCAGTCGGTGAAATCCGGCGCCGCCGCAATCCCGACCAGCGCTGCAACCCGCGCAGGGATCTCCAAGGCCACCAGCAACATCAGCCAGCCGCCCATCGACGAGCCGATCAGCAC
>JARXKR010000070.1:6536-11503 GCA_030271565.1 Pseudomonadota bacterium | reverse complement strand
ATCACCGGCGCAACGCTGACCGTCGATGATGGGCAAGTGCTGTGAGCTTGGAGGGCAACACCCCCGTCATCATCGGGGTCGGGCAGGTGTCCGAACGGATTGGCGAGGAAGGTTATCTTGAGAGGTCGCCGATGGACCTCGCGGGCGATGCGCTGGCGGCGGCGCTGGCCGATGCCGGAGCGAAGCGGAAGCTCGCGCCATCGCTCGATACGATTGCGGCGATCCGCCAGTTCGAGATTTCGGGCACGCGCTATCCGGCGCCGTTTGGCCACGCCAACAATCCGCCGCGTGCGATCGGGCGGCGCGTGGGCGCGAACCCGACCCGTGCGATCCTCGAAATCGTCGGCGGGCAAGGTCCGCAGAAGCTGGTCGGCGAACTGGCGGCAGAGATTGCAGCGGGGCGTTCCAACATGGCGGCGGTCGTCGGGTCCGAAGCGATCTCGACCGTGCGCGCGCTGACCAGTCGCGGCGCGACGCGCGATTGGTCGGAGACGCGGCGTGGGACGATCGAGGATCGCGGCTATGGCCACGAAGGCGTCTATAACGCGACCCTGGTGCGCCACGGCGCGGGCACTCCGATTGCCAGTTATGCGCTGGCCGAGAACGTCCGGCGTGAGCGGTTGGGGCTGTCGCTCGACCAGTACCGGACGAAGATCGGTGAGCTGTTCGCGCCGTTCACCAAGGTGGCTGCGGCCAACCCGCACAGCGCCGCGCCGATCGAGCGCAGTGCGACTGCGCTGGCAACTCTGGATGAGCGCAACCGGTTGCTCGCCGAGCCTTATGGGCGGCTGGTGGTGGCTCGCGATCAAGTCAACCAGGGGGCCGCAATCGTGCTCGCCAGCGTTGCCGAAGCGCGCCGGATGGGCGTGCCCGAGGACCGCTGGGTTTACATCCATGGCGTCGCCGACTGCGCCGAGCCATCGCTGCTCAGCCGGCCCAACCTGGAACAGAGTCCGGCAGCGATTGCAGCAATCTCAAGTGCACTTGAGCTTGCTGGCTGGAGTTGGAAAAAGCTCGATTTCATCGATCTTTACTCGTGCTTTGCAATCCCGATTTTCAACTTGCTCGATGGCTTCAAGCTGGACCCGCACGATCCGCGCGGATGGACGTTGACGGGCGGTCTGCCGTTCTTCGGCGGGGCCGGGAACAACTACGCCGCGCATGGCATTGCCGAAGCGGTGGCGCGCTGCCGCGCTGCTCCGGGCACCCGCGCGCTGGTCGGTGCGAACGGCGGAATCATGAGCAAACATGCCGCCGCAGTCTATTCTACCGAGCCGGCGGACTGGCCCGCCAGCCGCTGGACCAGCTTGCCCAAGCGCGCGGCCGGCTACCGCGTGCTCGATAAATTCGACGGCGAATGCATGATCGACAGCTTCACGATTCAGCCGGGCAAAGCGGGGGAGGTCGCGACCATTGTTGGCCGCGCCGACGACACACGGTTTGTTGCCAACAGCAGCGATCCGGGGATCTGTGCCGAGCTGCGCGTTGGGCCGATCGCTGGGCGCAAAGCACGGGTTGAAGAGGGCGAGCCCGGGCAGAACCGCTTCTGGTTCATCTAATTCCTCCCCGGCACGGGGAGGGGGACCATGCAAAGCATGGTGGAGGGGGTTCGCGCCAACAGGCGAGGTTGCTTTGTGGCGCGAGCCCCTCCGTCAGTCCTGCGGACTGCCACCTCCCCGTACCGGGGAGGAACTATTTTTCGGACAACCCACTCAGCAGCGCCGGGGTCAGCACTTGCGGCAATTGCTGCGGTGCGCCGCCGCTTGCCGGGTACCACATATACAGCGGCACCCCGGCTGCGCCTTGCGCGCTGAGGTAGCGGCTGATCGCAGCATCGCGCCGGGTCCAGTCGCCGCGCAGGACGATTACGCCGGACTTGGCGAAGGCGGTGCGGGTGTCTTCGCGCTCGATCGCGGCAGCCTCGTTGACCTTGCAGGTCAGGCACCAGTCGGCGGTGAAGTAGAGAAACACCGGCTTGCCCGAAGCGCGGGCTTTGGCGAGGGCTTGTTCGCTGAAGGGCGTCGTGGGCAGGATGCTGGCTTCGGCTGAACCGGGCGGTGCAACATTGGCGGGCAGCACGATTGCTCCGAAGAGTGCCACCAGGACCGCAGTGATCCCCGCGAAAAGAGCAGCAGATAGGCCCCGGCGTTGACGCTGCCCGACCATGACGAGCACGATCACCACCATCGCGGCTGCCAGCGCGCAGAAATAGGCGAATGTCACCCCACCAACCCGCCACGCCAGCCACAACAGCGCCAGCGCGGTCAGCGCCATCGGCACCGCCATCGCCTTGCGGAACCAGTCCATCCACGCGCCCGGGCGAGGGAGCAGGCGGCGCAGCGCGGGAACATAAGCGAGCAACAGGAACGGCAGCGCCAATCCCAATCCGAGCGCGCCGAACAGCGCCAATGCCGGGATAACCGGCAACAGCAGCGCCGCGCCCATTGCGGCGGCCATGAACGGCCCGGTGCAGGGCGTCGCCGCGAACGCCGCGAGCAGTCCGGTGGCGAACGCACCTTGCGGCGAGCCGTCACCGGCAAACCCCGGCACCGCGAATTCGAACAGCCCGGCCAGGTTGGCGGTAATCGTCACCGCGAGCAGCAGCAGCGCGGCGACCACCAGCGGCTCCTGCAACTGGAATGCCCAGCCGACCTGCTCGCCGCCCGCGCGCAAGGCCAGCAGCAGCGCGCCGAGCGCGAGGCAGGCGAGGACCACCCCGGCGGTATAGGCCAGCCCCTCACGCTGCGCTTGTGCCTCGCTCTCACCCGCACGGGCGAGGCTCAGTGCTTTCAGGCTGAGGATCGGGAACACGCACGGCATCACGTTGAGCAGCAGCCCGCCGAGCAACGCCGAGAGCAGCAGCAGCGCAAGGCCAGCGGGCGGCGCGGCGAGCGCGAGCGGGGTGCCGCCACTCGGCACTGGTCCCGGCGCAGCGTCGATTGTCACCCCGTCACCGGCGGCGTTGAGCCGCAACACCGCCTCAAGCTTGTCCGGCACAACCGGTTCGAATTTACCGCGCGGCAGCTCGACCACCAGCGTGTCACCGTCACGCAGGAAGCGCTGCGGCGCGGCGTAATCGACCACGTGATCGGTGGCGACGAACAGGTGCGGCTGGTCGAGCTTGACGGTTGCAGGCAGCGGCACCGCGATCCGCACGGTGTTTCCAGCCAGCGCAAACTTCGCCGGACTGCCAAGCGGCGCAGGCAGCGCAGCGCGCCAGCCATCGAACCGCGCATCGCGTGCTCCAGGCTGGCCGACCTTGATCGTCAACGCCAGATCGCCTGCCTCGGGCACGCAGATCTTGTCGGTGCAGGCGAGCCAGCGCGCCTTTCCCGTGATCACCAGCGTCGAACCCGGCACCGCGCCCTCCGGCACCGCCAGATCGACCAGCACCGCATAATCGTGCTCGTAAACATGGTTCATCAAGCCGGAAACCAGCAGCGTGCCCGGCACCGGAAAACGCAGCGGCCCGGCGCTGGCGCCACGCGGCAGGGTCCACGCGATTTCAAGCGGCTGACCGGCATCGCCCGGATTGAGCCAGTAGCCGTGCCAGCCCGCCGCCGGCTGCATCAACACCGCAAGCGTTACATGACTGCCCGGCGCAACCTCCGACTCGGCCACCAGCACCGGCTGGATATGCGGCGCCGCAGCGCTCGCCCAAGCGAGGCCAGTCAGCCCGACCAGTGCAAAAAATGCCAGCAGTTTCAGGGCGATGGCCCGCATGCCAGATAAACTCCCTCGGCCCGGTTCGCAGCGCTTGCAAGTGCCGCGCGGTGCCGCCATCAGGGCTTTGGCCACATTGCCGTGCAAGATCAAGGAAGCCCGATGCGCCGACTGCTCGCCCCGTTATCTCTGGCTTTGCTCCCGCTGCTCGCCGCCTGTGCCGCGCAGCCGCAAGCCGAGCCCGGCTATGCCGCGTCCATGCCCCGGCCAAGCGGGCCTCCCAAGCTGATCGTGGCGATCTCGGTCGATCAGTATTCGGCCGATCTGTTCGCGCAATACCGCCCGCATTACCGCTTTGGCCTGGCCCGGCTTGGGCAGGGCGCGGTATTCCCCTCGGGCTACCAGTCGCATGCCGCGACCGAGACTTGCCCGGGCCACTCGACCCTGCTGACCGGCGATCACCCGGCGCGAACCGGGATCATCGCCAACAACTGGTACGAGCCCGATGGCCCGCGCGGGACCAAGCCGATCTACTGCGCCGAGGATGACCGCAACCCGGCCTCCACTTCGCGCAATCCGGTGGTGTCGGCCTATCACCTCAAGGTGCCGACGCTGGGCGAATATATGAAGACCGCCGATCCGCGCAGCCGCAACGTGGCGATCTCGGCCAAGGATCGCGCGGTGATGATGATGGGCGGGCATACTATCGATGCCGCCTACTGGTGGAAGGGCGCGGGCTTCGTGACGCTTGCCGGGCGCGATCTTGCGCCTGCTGCGGTGACCGAAAATACTGCCGTCACCGCCACGCTCAAGGCCGGAGCGCCTGCGCTCGCGTCACCGGCATGGTGCCAGCCAACCGATCACGTCGTCGCGCTCGGCACCAAGGGCAGCACCGGGCAAGGCCGCTTTGCGCTTCCCGCCATGGGAACCGAGGCCAAGGCCCCCGACCTGTTCCGCATCTCGCCGCGGATGGATGGCGCGACGGTCGATCTGGCCAATGGCCTCATCGACGAGATGGGGTTGGGCAAAGGCCCCGCGCCCGACCTGCTCTCGGTCAGCCTGTCGGCGACCGACTACATCGGCCACGCCACCGGCACCGAAGGCGTGGAGATGTGCATCCAGATGGGCGAGCTCGACAAGAACATCGGCCGCCTGCTCGATCACCTCGATAGCCTTGGGATCGATTACATGGTGGTGCTGTCGGCCGATCACGGCGGGCTCGACACGCCTGAGCGGCTCGACGAGCAGGCCTTGCCGCGCGCGGTGCGGGTCGATCCGGCGCTGATGCCAGACGCGCTGTCGAA
>JARXKR010000070.1:0-6436 GCA_030271565.1 Pseudomonadota bacterium | reverse complement strand
TCGTTCGATCCGGCGCGGTCGGGCGACGTGATCATCCTGCTCGACCGCGCGATTGTGCCGATCCCCGAGCCGATCCCCGGCGCCTATATCGCCACCCACGGCAGCGCGTGGGATTATGACCGGCGCGTGCCGATGCTGTTCTGGCGCAAGGGCGTGCCCGGGTTTGAGCAACCCCAGCCGGTGGAAACGGTCGATATCGCGCCTACTTTGGTGGCGATCCTTGGGCTGACCCTGCCCGATGGCACCTTCGACGGGCGCTGCCTCGATGTCGATGGCAGTTCCAGCAACACCTGCGCTAAGTAGGCTCTAAACCCCGTCTACCCTGAGCCTGTCGAAGGGCTGCTTTTTCTCCGGGCCGTCGTGCGCGGGGCTCGAAGAAAAGGACAGTGCTTCGACAAGCTCAGCATGGACGGGTTTGCTAGTGGGGCCTAAGGATCAGCGATGAGTGGAAAACGCGACCTTTTAATTCTCGGCGGCGGCTTGGTCGGGATGACGCTCGCCCTGGCGGCGGCAAAGCAGGGCATCACCAGTCACGTGGTCGACAAGGCGCTGCCCGAAGAACTGACCGCAGAAGGGACCGACGGCCGCGCCTCGGCAATTTCGACCGCAAGCTGGAACCTGTTTGGAAATATCGGTCTTGCGCAGCGGCTTGAACCGCTGGGCTGCCCGATCTCGGCAATCGCGGTGACCGACGGGATGAAGCCGGGCCGGATCGATTTCCAGCCCGGGCCTGAGGATGGCACGCTCGGGCGCATGTTCGCCAACCGCGATATCCGGCTCGCGTTGTTCGAAGCGGCGCGAGGCGAATCGGCGATTGCCTGGTCGAGCGGGGTTGAACCGGTCACACGCGAGCGCGGCGAACACGGGGTTTCGGTCACGCTGAGCGACGGGCGCACGCTCGAAGCCAGCCTGATGATCGGCGCAGAAGGCCGCCAATCGCCGACCCGCGCCGAGGCCGGGCTATCGTCGGCACGGTGGGATTACCGCCACCGCGCCTTCGTCACCGCGATCAGCCATGTCAGGCCGCACGAGGGTGTGGCGTGGGAGATCTTCTATCCGGCCGGACCGCTCGCGCTGTTGCCGCTGCTCGACCTGCCCGACGGTCGCCACCGCAGCGCAGTGGTGTGGACGGTGGACGAGCGCGATGCTGCGGGCATCGCCGGGCTCAGCGACGCGGTGTTCCTCAGCGAAATCACCTCACGGATGGAGAGCGTGTTCGGCGCTACCGAACTGATCGCCCCGCGCATGTCCTATCCGCTCAACTTCCACCACGCCGCGCGGATCACCGGGCAACGGCTCGCCCTGATCGGCGATGCCGCGCACGGGATGCACCCGATTGCCGGGCAGGGGCTCAACCTGGGCTTGCGCGATGTCGGTTGCCTGGTCGAAGTGCTGGCCGATGGCATGCTGCTCGGGCTTGACCCAGGGGACGCACAATTGCTCGCGCGTTACGAACGCTGGCGTAGCCTCGACAGCGTCAGCGTGATGGCGACCACCGACGCGCTGGTGCGGATCTTCGGCATCCCCGGGCGCTTGCCGAGCATGGTCCGGCGCTTGGGCATGGGGCTGATCCAGCGTTCTGGCTGGATGAAGCGCTTTTTCATGGACGAGGCGCGGGGGATGTCGGGGCAATTGCCGACCTTGCTCAAGGCGCAGTAATTTTCTGTTCTCTTCCCCCTTGATGGGGGAAGGATACGGAGCCTTGCCGACGCAGCAGGCTAGGTGCAGTTGGATGGGGGTGCTCTGGCCCTCAAGCGCCACTCTATGGGGAGGACTCACCCCGACCCAACCTGCGCTAGTTCGCTGCGCTCATAAGCTGCGGTATCCCTCCCCCATCAAGGGGGAGGCGAAGTGGATGCTTACCCCGCAGGCGTAGCGCTCAAGCCCGGCTGTTTGACCATCTCGCCGTTGCCGTCCTTGAGCAATTCGGGCTCGGTCAATGCGGCCTGTTCGATCTGGGCGAGCGCGGCCTGCGCATCGGCATAGCGCCGCGCTGCCACCAGCCAGTCGCGCGCCGAGGCGCTGTCGGGGAGCTTGGCGACTTCGGCGATTGCGGCGTCGACCTGGCCGCTGCGCAACAGCATTCTTGCATGGTCGAGGCGTTGGTCGGGGTTGGCGGTCTTGCCGTCATCATGGCGGATCACGAACAGCCCGGACAGTTCGCGGGTAAACCGGCTCCAGCCGTCTTCGTCTTTGGGCCGCGCGAGCAAGGCCGGGGCCAGTCCGTCAAGCTGCGCGGCAAGCTGATCGAGCGTAACCGGCGTCTTGGCTGCGGCTACAAGCGTGTTCACCGCCGCCGGACGCGCCGCGCCAAAGCGCGTGCGCAGCTGGTCTTCGAGGTAATCGAGCGGCTTGCCTTGTTCGATCGCGCGGCGGGTCGCCAGCGCGACCAGCAGGCCCTCGGCGCGCGCCGAATTGCCGCCCAGCGCGGCGGTTTGCAGGTTGAGCTGCGCCATCCGCCGTTCGAGCGCGGCGACCTGCTGGTCGAGCGCGGTTGCGGCGAAAGTCGGAGTGGGGTTCGGGCTTGGCGCAGCCAAGACTTGCTGACCTGTCGCCACCGCTGGTGCCGCGTTGCGGCTGCCCAGGTCGATTTGCCCGTTCCATACCAGCCAGCCGATCAGCCCGGCCCCGCCGAGGAACGAGATCAGCCCGGCGAGCAGCATCCCCCGGAGCGAAGGTCCGGCGCGCGCAGAGACAGCAGGTTGGGAAGTGTAATAATCGTCTGGCATTGATCTCTGTTCTAATCAGCCGACAGTGCGACCCGCAGGCCACGGCTCTTGGCACATCTGGCGGGCCAAGGCCAGCAGCGCCTTGTCATCGGGTATGGCCGCCGCCGCGACCTCGCCCCAACCGTCCCCCGCCGCCGCGCTGATTCGATGCGATAGCGCGGCGAGCCGGATCGGCGCGCGGCGAATCCCGCAACGCACGCATTCGGCGGTCAGATGCTGCGCCGCTTCGGCTGAATGCAGCGCAACGATTGCGGGCTCGCGCAATAGCGCTTCAAGCTCGGCCGGCAGCGCGCGCGGCTGGCTGGCATAGACCACCCGCTCGTCGACCGTGACGCCGTGGGGCAGGGTCAAGCTCATGCGCTCCTGTCCCGTAAGCCGAAGCAGGCGCTGGTGGCCTGTGCCGAGCTCGCCCAGCAAGGTCTGCATCGCCCCCGCACCGGTGCCTGCGAGGGTAAACCCGGCCGCTGTTGCCGCTGCGGCGGTTGCTTCTCCCACGGCGTAGACAGGCAGGCCTCGCAGCGCCGCCAGCCCGCGCCCGCCGTGGCGAAACACCTGCGCGCTGCCGACCAGCAGGGCATCGTAGCGGCCGGGCAGCACCGCCTCCCAGCTTCGCGGGACGACCTCGAACAGCGGAAAGCTGCGCGCATCCATGTGCAGCGCGCGCGCGGCAGTGGTGCTGGCCTCATTGCCCGGTTCGGGGCGGATGATCACCAGCGGCACCATGGTCAGCTACCACCCGGCGGATCGAAGTGTTGGCGGATCGCGGGACCCGCACGGCCGAGCAAGTCCGCCGCAAGCGCATGCGGGGCTGCGCGGTCGCCGGTGGCAAAGCGCGCCGTGCCGCGCACTTCCTCTGAGCCGTCTGGGCTGAGCAGCGCGGCGGTCATTGTCAGCATTTCCCCGTCGGTCTCGGTCAGCACCCCAATCGGGCTGTGGCAATTGCCGCCCAGCGCCGCGAGCAAGGCGCGTTCGGCCAGCACTGCGTGATGGCTCGGCGCATGGTCGATCAAACCGAGCAGCGCGCGCATTTCGGCATCGCCAGCGCGGCATTCGATCGCAATCGCGCCCTGCCCCGGTGCGGGCAGCCAAGTGTGCGCATCGAGCGGGGTGCCCACGTGCTTCATGCCCAGCCGGTTGAGCCCGGCCATCGCCAGCAAGGTCGCATCGGCCTCGCCCGCTGCCAGTTTCGCCAGCCGGGTCGCGACATTGCCGCGGATCCCGACCACCCGGCAATCGGGCCGTGCGCGCAAGGCGAGCGCGGCGCGGCGCGGCGCGCTGGTCCCGATCCGCGCGCCAGAGGGCAGGTCATCGAGCGAGACCGCGCCAATTAGGCAATCGCGCACATCCTCGCGCTGCAGCACCGCCGCAATCACCAGCTCGGGCGGGCGCAATGTCTCGACGTCCTTGAGCGAGTGGACTGCAAAATCGATTTCACCCGCAAGCAGCCACGCGTCGAGTTCCTTGGTCCACAATGCCTTGCCGCCGATATCGGCGAGCGGGCGATCTTGCACCTTGTCGCCGCTCGCGGTGACCGGAACCAGCTCGACCTCGAGCCCCGGATGCGCCGCCATCAGGCACCCGCGCGCTTCATTGGCCTGCGCCAGGGCAAGCGGCGAGCGGCGGGTACCGAGTTTGAGTCGGGGACGGTCGGGCATGGCCGCTTGTGCTAGTGCGCAATGGCTTTAAGGGAAAGTCAGGATGCGGATTGTCCTCGGAATTGAATCGTCGTGCGACGAAACCGCAGCCGCTTTGGTGGATGATGGCCGCACGATCATTGCGCAGCGGATCGCCTCGCAGGACGAAGCCCATCGCCCCTATGGCGGGGTGGTCCCCGAAATCGCCGCGCGCGCGCATGCCGAGCGGCTCGCGCCCTTGATTGAGGCGGTGCTGGATGAAGCCGGATTGGCGCTGTCCGATCTCGATGCCATCGCTGCAACCGCCGGACCGGGGCTGATCGGCGGGGTGATGGTCGGGCTGGTCAGCGCCAAGGCCCTCGCGATGGCGGAGGGCAAGCCGCTGATCGCGGTCAACCACCTCGAAGGCCATGCCCTGTCGCCGCGGCTGGCCGATGCCTCGCTCGAATTCCCCTATCTGCTGCTACTGGTTTCGGGTGGGCATTGCCAGATCCTGCTGGTCGAAGGCGTAGGCGCATACCGGCGGCTCGCGACCACGATCGACGATGCGCTGGGCGAGGCGTTCGACAAGACCGCCAAGATTTTGGGGCTCGGCTTTCCGGGCGGCCCGGCGGTCGAGCGGATCGCCGCGACCGGCAATGCCAAGGCGGTTGCGTTGCCACGCCCGCTGCTCGGCAGCGCCGAACCGCATTTCTCCTTCGCCGGGCTTAAGAGCGCGGTGTTGCGGGCCAAGCAGACGGGCATCCATCAGGATGCCGATATCGCCGCCGCGTTTCAGGAGGCCGCGATCGACTGCGTGATCGACCGCACGCGCAAGGCGCTCGGCACGATTGCCAAGCCCAACGCTTTGGTGGTTGCCGGCGGGGTTGCTGCCAACCGCTCGGTGCGGGCCGCACTTGAGGCCTTGGCGATGGACCACGGCTTGAAATTCGTCGCCCCGCCGCTGGCGCTGTGCACCGATAACGCCGCGATGATCGCCTGGGCCGGGCTCGAGCGGATGGCGCTCAAAGGGTTCACCTCGGACCCGTTCGACTTCGTCGCCCGCCCGCGCTGGCCGCTCGATCCCGATGCCGCGCCGGTGCGCGGGGCCGGGGTCAAGGCGTGACCATCGGACAATCCAGTCCGGTTTTGCTTGTCCCCTCCCCGGCGGGGAGGGGTAGGGGTGGGGGAACGACGTCGGAGAAGCTGCGCTACAATCAGATGTCGAACCCCCACCCCCTGACCCCTCCCCGACGGGGAGGGGAGTCTTGAGCGCCATCGGCATCATCGGGGCAGGGGCTTGGGGCACGGCGTTGGCGCAGGCGCTGGCCGGGAGTGATACCCCGGTCACAATCTGGGCGCGCGAGACCGAACTGGTCGCAGAGATCAACGCCCAGCATCGCAACAGCCTGTTCTTGCCCGGCGCAAAGCTCTCGTCGCACATCCGCGCCACCAGCGATCTTGCGGAACTTGGCGGACTGGCAATCATTCTGGTCGTGACCCCGGCGCAGCATCTCGCCCATGTGCTGGCCGACCTTCCCGATGGACCACGCGACCTGGTGCTCTGCGCCAAGGGGATCGAGGCGGGGACCGGGCGGCTGATGGCAGACGTGGCCGCCGCCGTGGCCCCCGAAGCCGTGCTTGCTGTCCTGTCCGGGCCGACCTTTGCGCACGAGGTCGCTGCTGGACTCCCGACCGCAGTGACGCTCGCGTGTGCTGGCGGCACCGCGCAGTGGGACCGGATTGCCCCGCTGCTCTCACGCCCGGCACTGCGGCCTTACTATTCGGACGACGTGATCGGCGCGGAGATCGGCGGTGCGGTCAAGAACGTGCTGGCGATCGGTTGCGGCGTGGTCGAGGGGCTGGGCCTCGGCCAGAACGCCCGTGCGGCGCTGATCGCGCGCGGTTATGCCGAAATGCTGCGCTTCGGCCTCGCTCGCGGGGCGCGGGCCGAAACGCTGGCCGGATTGTGCGGGCTGGGCGATCTGGTGCTGACCTGCTCGTCGACCGCCAGCCGCAACTTCTCGCTCGGCAAGGCACTGGGCGAAGGAATGTCCGCGGCCGAGGCGCTGGCGGGCAAGAACTCGGTGGCCG
>JARXKR010000069.1 GCA_030271565.1 Pseudomonadota bacterium | reverse complement strand
CACCGGGGTCAAGGGGCTGGACGAAGTGGATATCCGCAACGCCTCGATCGACCGCGCGCAACAAGCCCGGCTCGAAGCGCTCGGGGCAAGCGATGCCCAGGCCCGGCAGCAGGCTGCAGCGAGCCAGCTCAAGGAAGCCAATGTCGCCTACCTCAAGCCGGGGAAAGTGAAGTGATGCGTCCCGGCCGCCTGATCTGGCCATTGGCCGCCGCCAGCCTGCTGATGTCGGCGTCGGCCGACGCGCAGTTTGGGCCGCTTGGCGGCATCGTCGACAAGGCGCGCAGCGCGCAGAAGATCGGTGAGGGGCTGCGCTCGATCAACGAGCAGGAGGAAATCAGGATCGGCGGCGATCTGGCGGCGATGCTGCTCGGGGCCGCACCCCTGGTCGATAATCCGGCGCAGCAGCGCTACGTCAACGGGCTCGGCCGGTGGCTCGCGCTGCATAGCGAGCGGCCCGGGCTTCCGTGGAAATTCGGGATCGTCGATTCGGGCGATTTCAATGCCTTTTCGACCCCCGGCGGCTACGTCCTGATCACCCGCGGGCTGTTCGAGCGGATGCGCAGCGAAAGCGAACTCGCTGGCGTGCTGGCGCATGAAATCGCACATGTCGTGCGCAAGCATCATCTCCAGGCGCTGCAAAAGAGCCTGCGCAACCAGTCGCTGAGCGAGATGCGGCGCTATTTCACCGTCTCCACCGGCAACGGCCTCGCCGATCAATTCGCCAGTGCGATGCTCGCAGCGGGCAAAGACCTCTATATTCGCGGCCTTGACCGCGAGGATGAATTCGAGGCCGACCGGATGGGCGTGGTGATCGCCGCACGGTCGGGCTATTCGCCTTACGGCCTCGCCGGGGTGCTCCAGACCCTGACCGCGACCTCCGACCAGCAGGGTTACGCGCTGCACAAGCGCACCCACCCGCTGCCGTTCGACCGGCTGGTCAGGCTCGATGCCGCGATGGGGACAAAATTCGACGCGATGCCGGGTCTGGTCGATGATGTTCCGGGTTTTGCCGCGTTGCGCAATCCCCCGCCACCACCGTCGCAGCCGACGGCGCACCCGGCCAAACCAAAGCGGCGCAAGAATTGAAATTTAGTTGGGGCAAAAGGCGGTCGGGCAGCCGGGGGGCGGTACTCGCGGGGGTGATGCTCGCCGGGCTGGTCGCGCTGCTCCAACTGCTCGGCCCGCCCGGGCTCGACCGGGTCGGTGCCTTGCTGTTCGACAGCTACCAACGCGCCGCGCCGCGGACTTACGAAGACGCCCCGGTCAAGGTGGTCGACATCGACGACGAATCGATTCGCCGCCTCGGACAGTGGCCATGGCCGCGCTCCGAGATCGCCCAGTTGACCGACCGGCTCGGGCAGGCCGGGGCCTCGGTGGTGGCTTTCGACGTGGTCTTTTCCGAGCCCGACCGCACCTCGCCCGCGCGCATCGCCGAACAGCTCGCGCGCGGCGGGACTGATAGCGCAACGCTCGCGGCGTTGCGCCGCCTGCCCGACCACGACAGCGAGCTTGCGCAAAGCTTCGCCGGGACCCCGGTGGTGCTCGGCTACTTCCTGGTCAAGGATCACGCCGGTGCGCAAGTCGCCACCAAAGCGGGCTTTGCGATCGGCGGATCGCCCCCGAACGATTCTGTGCCGGCGTTCTGGCGCGGTATCGAATCGCTCGCGCAGTTGAGTGCCAATGCTGCCGGCAGCGGCTCGGTCAGCCTCCCGGCGGATAACGATGGCATCTTGAGGTCGGTGCCTCTGCTCGCGCGGCAAGGCGACCAGTTGCTTCCTTCGCTCTCGCTTGAGGCGTTGCGGGTGGCGCAGGGGGCCGGATCGATCGTGGTTCGGACCAGCGATGCCAGCGGCGAGATGCGCGGCTCGCCCGGACAAGTCGTCGCGATAAAGGTCGGTCAGTTCGAAATCCCCACGACCGCGGCAGGCGGGTTGTGGCTGCACTACACTCGCCCGGTTCCTGCGCGCACGATCCCGGCGTGGCAGATCCTCGACGGCACGCTCTCGCCCGAAGCGCTGGCCAATGCGGTCTCAGGGCGGATCGTTTTCGTCGGAGCCGGAGCGATCGGGCTGCGCGACCTGATCTCGACCCCGCTCAGAGATCACGAACTGGGTGTCATGGCGCACGCCGAGGCAGTCGAGCAGGTCATCCTCGGGCACTTCCTGCAGCGGCCCGATTGGGCTCCGGGGCTTGAGCTGGCACTGGTGCTGGCACTGGGAGCGGGGCTGGCGCTGTTGCTCCCCCGGCTGGGCGCGGCGCGCGGAGCGGTGCTGGTGCTGGCCGCCATCGGTCTGGTGGTCGGCGGGAGCTGGTTGGCCTTTTCTTGGTACCATTACCTGCTCGATCCGACTTACCCGGTACTCGCGCTGGTGCTGGTCTACAGCGCCCAGACCGTGCTGGTATTCTACCGCGAAGAACGGCGCCGCGCCTATATCCACAGCGCCTTCGACCGCTTCCTTTCGCCCGAGCTGGTCCGCCAGATCGCCGCGAACCCCGACCGGCTTGAGCTCGGCGGCGAAGAGCGCGAGATGACCGTCCTGTTCTGCGATGTGCGCAATTTCTCCGGCATTTCTGAGCACCTCGCCCCGAAGCAGTTGATCGGCTTCCTGATCGCGCTGCTGACCCCGCTGTGCGACGTGCTGCTGGCGCGCAAGGCAACGATCGACAAATTCATCGGCGACGCCATCGTCGCGTTTTGGAATGCCCCGCTCGACGATCCCGACCAGCATCGCAACGCCGCCCGCGCGGCGCTGGAAATGGTTCGCAAACTCGATGCGCTCAATCTCGGCGAAGGACGCGACGCCGCTGCAGCCTGGCCCGGGCCGGTGCGAATCGGGATCGGGCTCAATTGCGGGCTGTGCTGTGTCGGCAATATGGGTTCGGCGCAGCGCTTGTCCTATTCGCTGATTGGCGACACGGTAAATCTCACTTCCCGGATCGAGGGTCTGACCAAGTATTACGGGGTTTCTATCGCGATCGGCGCTGCCTTGCACGCTCGCCTGGCTGGATTTGCGATGCTCGAACTCGACCAGGTGCGGGTCGTCGGCCGCGATACGCCAGAGCGGATTTATGTGCTGCTCGGCGACGAGGCGATCGCCAGTTCGCCCGACTTCGCCAGCTTACGCGAACACCATGACGCTATGCTGGGTGCCTATCGCAGCCGCGACTGGGACCTGGCACGGCGCGGGACCGGCAGTCTGTCAGAGAGCGCCGAGCGGTTCGGACTTGGCAAGTTCTACGAGCTGTACGTCGCGCGAATCGAGGCGCTGATCGCCGAAGCTCCAGCCGCCGATTGGGACGGGGTCTACGAAGCGCGCAGCAAATAGGCGGCTGGGCTAGGGTTTGCCCGGCGGCCGTCCCGGTGGATCGTTGGGCGAGCTCGGGGTACTGCCACCGCCGCCGCCATTGATGATGCCGGGGAGCGCGCCCAGCACTCCGCCAAGCAGCGATCTGCCCAGGCCGCCGCCACTGTCCGGTTGGGGAAAGACCTGGTCATGAAGCGCGGTTAGGCCCTGTGGCGAAATGCGGAATGGGCCGATCGGTGCCGCACCGGCGCGGGGCACGAAGGCGGCCTGCATCGGCTCAGTCAGTTCGACCGTCACCCCGCCCGAGGTGACCGAAGCGGACCCGACCTCGGCTCCCGGATCGGTGTGCGGCCCGGGTCCGCGCAAGACCACCAGCGTCGCGTTCTTCTTGTCGGCATCGGCATCGCGCACCGGCTTGCTTTCGCGCTTGGCAATATCGCGTGCGCCTTCACCGACAGTCCCTTCGACAATCGTGCCGCGGATGCCGATGGTCGCCACCGGCGAGGAGATCGCGGCGCTGTTGCCGCGGTTGGACTGCCCCGACATGAATCGGAACGCGCCGCGCACCACGGTCGCGCCCGAGGTCCGGCCGCGCGCCGGATCGTAGACAAAGCGGTCGATCCGCAGCACGGCGTTGGCGCCGATCGTGAAGGTCGAATGGTCGAGCAGCAGTACTTGCAGCCGCCCGTTCTTGCCGGTCTGGATCAGGTCGGCGAGCGCAATCCGCTGGCGTAGCGCGACGGCTTTGGCCTTCGGTGTCTGCGCATTGCTCAGCTTGACCTCGCCCACCACGGCTGCCGCGATACCGACTTGCGCCGGACTGCTCTGGGCCTGCGCCCAGCGCGCACCAAGGATGCTTGTCGCTGCGGCAAGAGCGAGCAGCGTTCGCCGGAAGTTGGGCCCGGTCATCGGCTGGATCCGCTGCGCGGGGATGCTGGTGGCGCGCAAGGTTCGCGTGCTGCGGCCCATTCCGCCTTTTTGTAATCCTTGGCCTTGAGCACGGCAAATTCGGCTGCGGCACCATCTGGATCATCGACCCGGCACAGTATGCTGGCATGCAGCAGCTTTGCCGGTTTGTTTTTGGGATCGGCCATCAACACGCGTTCGAGCGTCGCCAATGCATCGAGCAGGGCACCCGACCCGGCCTGCGCGCGGGCCAGCGCCAGCGCGTCGGCCGGCTTGGCACTCGACGGGACCATCTGGTCAAGCGCTTCGAGCGACTGCGCCGAGAGCGCTTGCGGCGTAAGCCCCCCTGCAGTGACCAGTGCGACCGCTGCCGTAAGCCTGCCAAATGCGCGTGTCATGATCCCGCCATCCCCTCGCTGACAACATTTCTCTGCGCAAGCCTATCATGTCTCAAATCGGGCGGCAATCGATGGGGTCTTCCGCCGGATCGCTACCGGTGCACTACCCGGCCGGGGCAGCAGATCCGTCTGAATGAGCCGGGAGAGGCCGGACATCGAAGGCGACGCAGATGCGTTTGCCGCCAGTGTGGTGCGGATATGTGCGGTGGTATGAAAACGACGGAAAGGCCATAAACAGGCCACTGCGAGGTCGTACCATGTGTTCGCCATAGCCGGCGCTTCCTTGCTCGCCCGCCAGATCGGCCGGCAGACCGAAGGCAAGGCAGCCCTCGGGCCCGGTGCCGTTCGAAATCTCATCGGGCACTTGAACATAATAGACCCCGCTCGCCCAGCCGAACTGGTGGACGTGCCAATCCTCGAAGCCCTCACCCTCGGTGATGACACACCAGTTGCGCAGGAATGCAGCGTCCGGGCGATGCGCAGCCCACGGATGGTCCGAGCCGTCGGTAGCTTCGCCGTAGCGGCCGAGCGCCTCGACAATGCGCTCTAACAAGGTCTTGAACAGCGGGGTATCGTGCCGCGCCGGAGCCTCGATCCGCCAGGTCTTGACCGAGGCGCTACCATAGCGTTCGTACCGCAAGCCCGGATGCGCGAGCAGCTCTTCCGCTAGCGCATCGTTGAACTGCTCGATGCTGCTCCAGCCCGGCGGCGGCTCAAGCACGGTCGATTCGAACAGGTCCGGCATCCCCCCCGAGTTCGCCGCCGCCGCGAAATCGCCGCTGCGCGCCTGTGCCAGGGTCTGTGCTGCGAACAGCCGGGCATGGCCGGCACCCTGAGCGTGCAGCCGCTCGAAAAGCGCGAGCACCGCATCGGGGCGATTCGCTGCCAAATCGAGCGCGACCAGGCGCTTGCAGGCGTCCTTGTTAGCCGGATCGAGATCGAGCGCGGCATTAAGCGAATCGCGCGCTGTCTCAAATTCGCCCAGACGCGTTTCCGCCTTGCCGCGCGCGGCGAGGGCGGCCGCACGTTCGGGATCGCTGGCCGCGAGAAGCAAGGCTCGCGTCCCGCTTTCGCTCGCCTTGGCATTGCCTTCCACGGTCTCGACGGAGAGCCAGGCTTGGGTCAGCATTGCTTCCTCGCTGAACGAGCGGTCGGTGGTTACTTCAAGCACTTCAATCGCTTCGCCGAAGGCCTCGTCGAGCAAGAGCAAGCGCACGTAACTTTCGCGGACTTTCCCGTTCGCCTTGCCTTGGCGGAATGCGTTGCGCAGCAACGACAGTTCTTGCTGCGCCGTCATCGCTTTGGCTTGTTCGGCAAAGATTTCGGTTCGCAGGTGAGCCATGGCGCCAGCTTAAAGCCATGACTGCAAGCGTGACAAGCAGGATTGCAATATGATTTTTTGCCTGATACGGTTCGGGCAGCATGATCGTTCTTAATCATGAAATTTCGGGGAAAACTCATGAATAGCGAAATTATCAGCACGCCGTCGAAGCAGACATGGGTCGATCCCGAAATTCGCGAACTCGATGTTCTGGAAACTTTTGCGTTGCAGCACTTGGGTGCCGACGTCGGCGGAAACCCCTCGCCGGATTGCCAGCGCTCTTAAGGTCTAGGCCTGCCCGATCGCCACGATGTCGGTGGGCGATCCGGGTAACTCGATCTGTTTCTCCATTCTGCAATCGCGGTCGAGCAACGCTACGCTGCCGCGGAGTTCGTCGCGCAGCTGTCGCGGCCCGAATGACGACAGCCCGACCAGCATTCGCTCATCAGCGAAAGCGATTCCGCGAGTCATCAACCGGTCGGTCAACTTGAATCGCCTGCCGTCTGACGCGATGAGTTCACCGCTTTGCGACGCAGAATGCCACAAAGTGCCGTTCGCGTCGGCAACGATATCGTGACAGCAACGACCTGGAACGCTCGCGCGTGTGATGAGATTCCATGCGGCATCAAACCAGACCAGTTCGCTGTTCCGTTCCGGCTTCGCGATGCCATTATGAAGCAGCAAGGCGATTCGCTCGCCGATTTGAGCCAAACTGTTGATGTGCAGATAGCCGCCGCTGGTATCGGTCGGCTCTGCAACCGGAAACGGCACAATCGCATCCACCGGCACCCCATCGAGGTGATAGCGCCGGATCGTCTGGTTTGCGGTATCGAGCAGGCACAACAGGCCGCCGATGACCGCGAGTTGATGACAATTGGGGTGCAAGCCGGTGACCAGCACTTGTGGATCGACCAGCCGCCGCTGGGCAATCGTCAGTCGCAAGATCCGGCCCAAGTCCACGCTTCGATCGCGCATGGCGCAGTTTTCAAAAAGGTAGAGATGCTCCTCATGCCGGTGAATGCCAAAGAACCAGCCGTAAAGCACCGTCCTGACTCCGGACGGACCCAACGCAAAGACCCCGCGGTTCGATGCTATCAGCCATTCGGCGTCGGCCAACTGCGGCTCAGCAATCCGAACAGCACCGTCGCGATAAGCCACACGGGCCAGCGCTGCCTTGATCTGTCTCCGGCGATCAGGATTGAAGTTTCCGGTCATCGGCAATTCCCTACCAGCCCGGTTTTTGCGATCAAGCGCACGATGAAGGTGGTGGCACAATGAACCCGCAACAGAAGCGGTTGCGCAAGAGCGGTATCTACGGCGTGATCCACCTCGATGGCTCGCCGCTCGATCGCGCTGCGGCAGCGGTGTTGGGGCTCGCGGTGCCAATCGATCCCGGTGCCGCGTTGGTCGAGGCGGTCGATCCGCAATGTTCGGGGGCGGTACATCGCTTCGACGCCGATGCCAGCCTGACCGTGCTGGCCGGCGAGCTCGACGAGCCAGCCGAACTGGCCGCGAGCCTGGGCCTGCCACCGGGAACCGCACACGGTGAACTAGCCCGGGCTGCGCTTACCAGGTTCGGTGATGAGCTGCCCGCCGAAATGCTGGGCGAGTGGTCGCTGCTGCACTGGAACCGCCACGGCGGGGTGACCGCGGCGCTGTCCGCCGGACGCCGCGACCCGATGCTTTATGCGCTAGCGGGGCGACGCCTGGCGGTTGCCCCGGATATTTACCGGCTCGGCCGAATCGCGTGGATTGGCAACGAAATCGACGCGGCCGGGATGCTGTTCGCGGTGGCCCGGACCGAGGTGCGTGCTGGCACCGACGGGCGGACCATCAATCCGCGGGTTCGCGAGCTCGCCCCCGGCACCACTTTGCATGTTGCGGCAGACGGCTCGTGCCGGTTGGCGACCGCCAATATCCTGCCCGTCCAGCCGCACTTTCGAGGATCGCTAGCGGACGCGCTGACTCAGACCGAGACGATCTTGCGCCGAACTGTCCGGACTCGCTTGGAGCGCACAGCCAAGCCCGCGGTGCTGCTCAGCGGCGGACTCGATTCCTCGCTGCTCGCGTGGCTGCTCAGCGCCGAGCGCGTGGGCGGCCAGCAAGTGGTGGCGATTACTTCGGTCGCACCCGCCGCCAGCGGCCTTCCTGACGAGCACGCTTTTGCCGCCGGAGCAGCGGACGCGCTGGGGCTCGAACTTATCGACGCTGCGCCCACCGATGATCTCGAAACCTTTCGCCCGTCGCCGGCAATCCTGTCCGGCGCGAATGGCCCGACGCTTGGCAACCGCCACTGCCTGACCGAGAGCTTTCAGCGCCAGGCGCAGGCCCATGGGGTCAGCTTATTGGTCAATGGCAGCTATGGCGAACTGACAGCCACCTTGCGGCTGGGGGGGAATCCCGCATTGGCGGCGCTGCGCCATCTGGCTGGTAGCGTCCGGCGCGGCATCCCGGGACAGGGTCTGCCGCAGCTCTCGCCGTTCCACGTCCAGTTGGCTCCGCACCTGATGGCCGACCTGCCAAAACCAATCCGGTCGGCAATGGACGCGCGACCGGACCTAACCTCAACCGGACACGACAGGACGCGGTGGGGATATCATCCGGGTGCGTGGAAGGCACTGAGCCATGCCAACGAATTCCACGCCGGGGCTTTGCGGATGGATTTCCCGTTTCGCGACCTTCGGTTGCTGCGGTTCTTCGCCGGCTTGCCGCGCGACTTGCTGCGCGAGCCGCGTTACGATCGCCGCCCGGCGCGGGTCATCCTTGAGGGACACTTGCCCGATTCGATCCGTCTGCGCAGATCGGGAATGCCTGCTGCCCCCGATCACCTCGTCCGGATGCAATGGCAAGCACCGCAGGCGCGCACGCGGCGCAGCGTTTGGCTCAAGGCTGGAGCCGACGAATGGCTCGACCTCGACTGGCTCGATGCTGCGCTCGCCCGCTGCGCCGCACAAGGGGTGGCCAGTCACGCCGAAGCCAACGTGCTGCAATTGACCGCGATCATGGCCGAATACTTGGTTTGGTTACGCAGGATCGGCTGACCTCACGCCGGGCAAATATCGAACGCCAGGCAAATTCGCCGCCCCTCGCCGCGGTGCGGATAGGTGCGGTGATAGCCATGCGACGGGAACAGGACGAGCGAGCCGGTCTGCGGCCTGATCACCAACTGTCCGACTCCTTCCGCCGCTGCCGCCCCGGCCAATCCACCGGGCAGTCCTAAAGCAAAGCACCCGGCCTCATCCGGTCCGTCTGCCACGGCATCGGGCACGCGGATGTAATAGCCGCCGCTGATCCAGCCGTGGGGATGGGTGTGCCATTCTTCCCAGCCGTCCCCTTCCACGATCACGCACCAGCTGCGCAGAACCGCGTCCTGTGGACGTGCGCGGACCCACGGATGGGTGACTTCATCAAGCGAGGCGGCATAGTCCGCGGCAATATCGGCGATCGCCGCGACCAGCGCCGAAATCGCCGGATTATCGCCGGCGAGCGGATCGTCGATCCGCCAGGTTTGGCGCGAGGATGTGCCGAAGCGGTTGCGCCTGGAGGTGCGGTTGGTGTCGATGGCCGATTCGAGCGCCAGTGTGAACGCCGCGCTATCGCTCCAGCCGGATGGTGGCGGCAGGCTCTGATGGACCACGAAGCGGTCATAGCCGAACAGGCTGCGGGCTTCATCGTGGTCGCCCAGCCCAGCGAGCGCCACCGCGCGTGCCGCGAGCAGCCGCGTGTGCGATACGCCAACTGCTTCGAGCTGCGCCACCAACTCGAGGATCTCTCCGAACGCCCTTGCTTGGAACAGCGACAAGGCAAGCCGCTTGAACGCGGCGGTGTTGCCGGGATCTTCGCGCAAGGCACTGCGCAGCAAGTCTTCCGCAGGCCGGGTCTGGCCCATGCGCAGCAGGGCCTTGGCCTGCAGCGCCAAGGCCCCGGCGCGATCGCGACCGGACGTGGCCGCTTGGACAGCCCGCTCGCACAGTGCTTCGGCCCGCTTGTCATCGGCTGCATCGCGTGCAGCCAGCAATGCAGCGGCCAGCAGCAACTGCGCGGCAGATCCGCTCGGTGTGGATAGTTCGTCCGCCAGCAGCTCCCGAACCTCGGCAAAACCGTCGAGCTCGAGCAGCAACCCGGCCAGGCGCAAGCGCAGATCATGGTTGCCGGGACGCGCTGCCAGTGCCTGGCGCAACAATCGCGCCTCATCGACCGAAGCAAGTGCAGCTGAGCGAAGGGCCTGAATTCGCATCGCACTGCTATGCGGGAACTGCGGCCGGGTTCAAGCGGACTTTGCGGAGCGAACCGTCTGCCCGCAGCATTGTCGTAGGCCAGCGAGGAAATCGACTCTCAGGCAGAGGCCGGGCGGGGCGCATATGCGTAGCGCGCTGATTGCGAGTCTATCGAAAAAATTCCGGAATTAGACGTAGATTCATTGCTGAAAGGCGGATTGCTTGCCTCGACCTGCGTTACGGCCTTTTCTCAGCATAAATTGCCATAAAGCAACGATAAAGTCGATTGACTGCCGATTTCCGGGAACTAATCGCCGTGCTCGTCCGTTTGTCGCCCCTTGTTAGCCAATTCGAACATTATTTATAAAAAACAACAAGATAGTTGTTGACCAGCAGGTAGCCGAACGTCTAACAGCGTCTTCATGGTCTTCGGTCGCATTGCCTCGTCCTGAGCTTGCGCCCCGCAACAGGAGTACATCCATGATGAATTCGAAAGCGCGCTTCGCGCTGCTCAGCAGTGCGTCTACAGCAGTCGCGATCTTCCTCTCGCCCGCCGCCGCGCAGGCGCAGGCGACGACTTGCTCGCAGCTCACCACCAACATCACCTGCGTTGACGGCACCAATACCGTGCTGACTGCCACGACCGACCCGGTCACCACCACGGTTGCCGGTCCCGGACTGACCACGGTCAACACCACTGGCGTGTCGAACGTGACCTACACCGCGACCGGCCCGATCTCGACCACAGGCGTGACTGCGGTCAACCTGACGTCGACCGGCGGCGCGCTCACTTTCGTTCCGGCGGGCACCACTGCCGCGGTTAACATCGTGACGACCGGCGGCGCCGGCGCCAACGGCCTCGTCCTCAACACTGCCGGCCGGGCAGCCACGGTTACCGTCGGTAACATTTCGACCAGCGGCGCCAATTCGTTCGGTGTACTGTCCACCGGCGGCACCGACCTGACGCTCAAGACCGGCAACATCACCACCACCGGCGCAACGAGCACCGCGATCGATGCAGGCGCCCAGACCGGCAACATCGCGATCAACGCGGGCAACATCTCGGCAACTGGCCGCGGGCTTCGTACTGTCGCTAACGGTACCAATACGATCACGGTGGGCAACGTAGTCACGGGCGACCGCGGCATCCTGGCCAACGGCAGCACGGTTTCGGTTACGACCGGCAACATCACCACCTCGACCAATGGCGGCACCACCCCGGGCGGCTACGGCGTCGCGGCGCAGGCGACGACCGGCAACAGCACGGTTCGGACCGGCGCAGTGAATACTGTCAATGGTGCGGGTATCATCGCTTCCAGCGCAAGCGGTGCGGTCGATATCGGCGGTTGCCCGAGCGTTTCGACGGTCGGCA
>JARXKR010000001.1 GCA_030271565.1 Pseudomonadota bacterium | reverse complement strand
AGCACTGCCATGCCCAGCGGATGGAATGGCATGGACAGGTCGATTCCGGGCATTGCCGCTATCCTCCGATCGACGCGAGGTGCGGGGTTGCTCCGCTATTGCCCTGGTGGAGCCGGTGCCCCGGTGCCTTGGTTGCGGTCAGCGCAACGATCCGCCCGGTCAGCTCGTCAAGCTGCGCGTCATCCTGCACCAGCGGCCTCAGATCGATGCCAACATCGCCGAACAGACACAGGTGCAGCTTGCCTTTGGCCGAAACCCGCAACCGATTGCAACTGGCGCAAAAATCCTTCGAATAGGGCGCGATGATCCCGATCCGGCCGCGCCCGCCCGGCGCGGCAAACTCGATGGCGGGACCGGCCCCGGCTTCGCGCGGCAACCGCTGCCAGCCGCTCCGTTCGAGCTGGTCTGCGATCACGGCACCGGCCAGGTGATGGTCATTGAAAAACTCAGGATTGTCGTTGGTGCGCATCACCTCGATGAAGCGCAGCGTCAGATCATGTTCGGCAACGAAGGCGGTGAAGCTGTTCAGCTCATCGTCGTTCACGCCGTGCATCAGCACGCTGTTGAGCTTGATCGCGCTAATTCCGGCCCTGCGGGCGGCGGTGATCCCACCAAGGACCTCGCCCAGCCAGTCGTGTCCGGTGATCGCGGCAAATCTGGCCGGTTCGAGCGAGTCCACGCTGACATTGAGCGCATCGATCCCGGCTGCGGCATAGTCGGCTGCGCGATCTGCCAGCCGATAGCCGTTGGTGGTCATCGCGAGTTTGCGGATCCCGGGAACCGCCGCAACGGTGCGGGCGATCTCCAGCAGTTCTTGGCGCAGGCTGGGCTCGCCGCCGGTCAGGCGGACTTTCCACAGACCCAGCCGGGCAAATGCAGTCACCAGTCGGCGGATTTCATCGACCGAAAGATTGGTCGGCTGCCCCGCCTGCTTGCGATAGCCGTCGGGCAGGCAGTAGCTGCACCGGAAGTTACAGACGTCGGTCAGCGACAGCCGCAGGTATTCGAACCGCCGTCCTTGGCCATCGTGAAGCGGAGGGCTCATCTTACTGCACCATCACCCCGTCAGCGCCGCCCAGTGTCACGCCGCTGACCCCGCCCTGCTCGGCCAGAATCGAAACGTACTGGGCCGCAGCCCGGCGATAGCTCGCCTCTTCCAGATAGTCCGCGATTGTCTGGTGAACTGCTTCGAACGGCAGGGTCCGGCCTTCGGCCCGTCGCCCGGAACGGATGATGTGCGCTCCGAACCGGGTCTTGACCGGGCTAGTGTTCAGCGTGTTTTCGGGAAGCGCAAACAGCGCCTCCTCGAACGGCTTGACCATCTGTCCGGGCTGCACCTGGCCCAGATTGCCGCCCTGTTCACGCGAAGGACAGGCCGAACGGGCTCGCGCCAGCTCGGCAAATACTGACGGATCTGCCTCCAACTGGCGGATTAGCGTCCGTGCATCCCCCACGGCAAGTCCCATCGCGAAATCGTCGGCCGGATCGGCAGCGATCAGGATATGCGCGGCCTCGGCCAGCGGGGGCGAGGTGAACCGCTCGGTCTGGCGATCGTAAAAACGGCGACAGGTCGCCTCATCGGCTTCGGGCGTATGAACCTCGCGGCGCAGCAACGCTTCGATCCGCGCGTCGTCCTCGGTCAGGGTTTGACCGTTGGCATCGATCAGCTCGCCTGCTTCCAGACCAAGCCGTTCGGCCTCGTCGAGTAGCAACTGGCGAACCGCCAGTGCCTGTGCGGCTGCGGTCCACGCTGCTTCGGCGTCAGGTGCCGGATGGTGCTGCGCTTCGGCGGCAATGGCGGCTGCGGAGATCTCTCGCCCGCCGACGATGACCGGCTGCTCAATCATGACGTCAGCTTCCGCGAGCGAACCACCTGGTATCCGGGCCGCCAGATGTAGCGTAGCGGAGCACTGAGCATGTGAACGAGGCGCGTGAACGGAAACAGCAGGAAGATGGTCAGGCCGAGGACGATGTGAACGCGAAAAATCCAGGTCGAGCCGACGATATAGGACGAGGCTTCCTGATTGAACGTGAAGATGCCGTTCGCCCAAGCCATGAATTTCACCATCTCCTTGCCATCGAGATGACCAAGTGAAACCGGGATCGTGGCCAGGCCAAGAAACAACTGCAGCCAGAGCAGGACCAGAATACCCGTGTCGGCAAAGGTCGAGTTCACGCGAATGCGCGGATCGAACAGCCGCCGGTGGAGCAGCAGTGTCGCCCCGATGAATGAAAACGTGCCCGCCACGCCCCCGGCAGCAACCGCCAGAACCTGCTTCCATTCATGCTTGACGTGAAAACTTTCGAACACCCAGATCGGAACCAGCAGACCGAACACGTGGCCGAAGAAGACGACCAGCACGCCAACGTGGAACAGCACCGATCCCCACATCAATTGCTTGCGCCGCAGCAACTGGCTTGAGCCTGCGCGCCAGCTGTAGGGTTCGCGGTCAAACCGCACGATCGACCCGAGGGCCAATGTCACAAGAGCAATATAGGGGTAAATGCCGAACAGCAGGTGATTGAGGTACTCGTTCATGTCACAGGTTCCCTGATTGCGGGACGGAGACGGCGGGATCGAGCATGCGATCCAGCATCGCGCCGACCTTGGGACAGGACGCGCCCGCGTCGGGCCCTACGGGCGTGTCAAAACGCACCTGCTCTTCCTCCCACGCCGCGTCGAGCGCGGCCAGATCGTCCGGATTGTCAGCCGGGGCGATCTGGAAAGCTTCGCCTCCGGCCCCGGCCAGATCGGCCAGGATCCGCATCGGCGCGGCATAAGGCGTGCCCTTCTCCTCCAGCCGGTCGGCCAGCGCAGACAGGATCACGCCCGGCTCGGTAAGTTCATTTGCCGCCTGTTCGGGTGGGAGCACGGAGAGATACTCGAGGAACAGCGGCAGGTAATCGGGCAGCTCTTTGGCCGCGATTTCCAGCCCTTGCGCTTCGTAGCGGTCGCGCAAATCGACCATCGCCTGCCCGCGGTCTCTGCTTTCACCGTGGACATGTTCAAACAGGTGGAGCGATACCGCGCGGCCCCGGTCGAACAAACCGACATAGGCCTCCTGGCTGTCTAGCAGGTCGTCATTGGCCAGTTTTTCGATCAACGGAACCAGTGCGGCGCGCTGCTCAGCGGACAGCACACCGTCTTCGGCCAGCAAGGCAGCCAGCACAGGCGCGGCCTCTTGCACGGCTTCTTCGGGATAGCGCAGCAGGACGGACAGAATACGCAAGGTCGTTTGCATCAGAATACCTCCGACGGCGTTTGCAGTTTTTTGCGGGCCGGGGCTCCGAAGAGGTTCGCGCTGGTGGATCCGCTCGAACAGCCGTTGCCAAACGAAAAGCCGCAGCCGCCCTTTTCGTCGTACATATCCTCGGCATCCTCGCGGTGGCCGGTCGGGATGACGAAACGGTCCTCATAATTGGCGATGGCCATGATCTGGTACATCTCTTCGATCTGCTGGCCGGTCAGGCCAACTTCGCGGGCGATCCCTTCTTCGATCACCCCGCCTACGGTCTTGGCGCGCATATAGGCGCGCATCGCCAGCATCCGCTCCAGCGCGTCGGCAACGGGTTCTTCGTTTCCGGCAGTAAGCAGATTGGCGAGATATTTGAGCGGGATCCGCAAACTGCGCACATCGGGCATACCGTTGCGCGCAGAAATCTTGCCGGCGCTGGCTGCAGCGTTGATCGGCGAGAGCGGCGGGACGTACCAGACCATCGGCAGGGTGCGGTATTCGGGGTGGAGCGGGAAGGCGACCTTCCATTCCATCGCCATCTTCCACACCGGCGAATGCCGCGCGGCCTGCATCCAGTTTTCCGGCACGCCATCCAGCCGTGCTTGCTTGATGACTTCCGGATCGTTGGGATCGAGGAAGATATCGAGCTGCGCCTGATACAGGTCTTCAACGTTCTCCGCCGAAGCCGCCTCTTCGATCCGGTCAGCGTCATACAGCATCACGCCCAGATAGCGGATCCGGCCGACGCAGGTTTCCGAACAGACCGTCGGTTGGCCGGCCTCGATCCGGGGGTAGCAGAAGATGCATTTCTCGCTCTTGCCGGTCTTCCAGTTGAAGTAGATTTTCTTGTAGGGGCAGCCCGAAACACACATCCGCCAGCCGCGGCATTTTTCCTGATCGATCAGGACGATCCCGTCTTCCTCACGTTTGTAGATCGATCCGGACGGGCAGGCAGCAACGCAGGTTGGGTTGAGGCAATGTTCGCACAGCCGCGGCAGATACATCATGAAAGTGTTTTCGAACTCGCCGTAGATCTCCTTCTGAACGCCTTCGAAGTTGTAGTCCGCTGAGCGTTTTGAAAATTCACCGCCGAGGATTTCTTCCCAGTTCGGACCGCCTTCGATCTTCTCCATCCGCTGGCCCGAGATCAGGCTGCGCGGACGCGCGGTGGGGAAGGCTTTGCTTTCCCCGGCTGATTGCAGGTGGTCGTAATCGAAGGTAAAAGGTTCGTAGTAGTCGTCGATTTCGGGAAGGTCCGGGTTGGCGAAGATCTTGGCGAGCACCCGCCACTTGCCGCCCATTTTGGGGCGGATCGAACCGGTCGGGGTCCGTTCCCATCCGCCATTCCAGCGTTTCTGGTTCTCCCAGTCCTTGGGATAGCCAACGCCCGGCTTGGTCTCGACGTTGTTGAACCAGGCGTATTCCATGCCTTCGCGGCTGGTCCACACGTTCTTGCAGGTGACCGAGCAGGTGTGGCAGCCGATGCACTTGTCGAGGTTCAGCACCTTGCCGATTTGCGCGCGGACTTTCATGCCACATGCTCCCCTTCCGCGAGCGGGCCTTCGAGCCAGTCGACCTTGCTGAGTTTGCGGACGATCACGAATTCGTCGCGGTTCGATCCAACCGTGCCATAGTAGTTGAAGCCGTAGGCCTGCTGGACATAACCGCCGATCATGTGCGTTGGCTTCACAATTGCGCGGGTGACGGAGTTGTGGATCCCCCCGCGCTGGCCGGTCAGGGGTGAACCCGGCACGTTCACGATCTTCTCTTGCGCATGATACATAAACAGCGTGCCTTCCTTCATCCGCTGCGAAACAACCACGCGGGCCACCAGCGCACCGTTGGCGTTGAAGGTTTCAACCCAGTCGTTGTCGACCAGCCCGGCCTTGGCCGCGTCCACTTCGCTCATCCAGACAATTGGCCCGCCGCGCGATAGCGTCAGCATCAGCAGGTTATCGGTATAGGTCGAATGGATCCCCCACTTCTGGTGCGGGGTGATGAAGTTCAGCACCACGTGCTTCTGCCCCGCGGCTTGCGCCAGCATCGGTACCACCGCCTTGGTGTCGATCGGGGGGCGGTAGACGCACAGGCCCTCGCCGAAGGCGAGCATCCACTTGTGGTCCTGATAGAGCTGTTGTCGCCCGGTCAGGGTGCGCCACGGGATCAGTTCGTGGACGTTGGTGTAGCCGGCGTTGTAGCAGACGTGCTCGCTCTCGATTCCGGACCAGGTCGGTGAGGAGATGATCTTGCGCGGCTGCGCCTGCACATCGCGGAAGCGGATCTTCTCGTCTTCCTTGGGCTTTGCCAGATGGGCGTGTTCGCGCCCGGTGAATTGCGACAGTGCCTCCCACGCCTTGACCGCAACTTCGCCGTTGGTTTCCGGGGCCAGCATCAACAGCACTTCGCACGCATCGATCGCGGTTTCGATCTTCGGCATGCCCTTGGTCGGACCGTCCTCGGTCACCGTGCCGTTGAGCTGGCGCAGGTTTTCAACTTCGGTGGTGGTGTTCCAGGCGATTCCTTTTCCACCGTTGCCGAGCTTGTCGAGCAACGGACCCAGCGCGGTGAAGCGCTTGTAGAGGCCGGGATAATCCCGCTCGACCAACGTAACATTTGCCATGGTCTTGCCGGGGATCGGCTCAACCTGCCCTTCGCCCCAGTCGGCCACGTCGAACGGCTGGGCAAGTTCGTTGGCGGTATCGTGCTGGATCGGGACCAGCACCACGTCCTGCTCCACCCCCAGCACTTCGGGCGCGATCTCGGAAAAGGTCTTGGCGAGGCCCTTGTAGATCTCCCAATCGCTGCGCGATTCCCACACCGGATCGACCGCTGCCGACAGCGGATGGATGAAGGGATGCATGTCCGAGGTGTTGAGATCGTCCTTTTCGTACCAACTTGCGGTCGGCAGAACGATGTCGGAATAGACGCAGGTGGTCGACATCCTGAAGTCGAGCGTGACCAGCAGGTCCAGCTTGCCCTTGGGTGCCTCATCGTGCCACTTCACATCCTTGGGCTTTTGATGCCCCATCTCGCCCAGGTCCTTGCCCTGGACCCCGTGGGCGGTGCCGAGCAGATGCTTGAGGAAATACTCATGCCCCTTGCCCGAACTGCCGAGCAGGTTTGAGCGCCAGATGAACATATTGCGCGGCCAGTTGGCCGGATCGTCGGGATCGAAACATGACATTTCAAGCTCGCCCGATTTGAGCGCGGCAGCAACGTAATCAGGGGCGCTCTTGCCCGAAGCCTTGATCGCCTTGCCCACTTCCAGTGGGTTGGTCTTGAGTTGCGGCGCGGAAGGGAGCCAGCCCATCCGTTCCGAACGGACGTTGTAATCGATCAGGCTGGCGTCCCAGTCACCCTCTGGAGCAGTGGGTGACAAAATCTCGCTAACCCCCAGAGTTTCGTAGCGCCACTGGTCTGTATGGGCATAGAAGAAGCTGGTGGAATTCATCTGCCGCGGCGGCCGGCTCCAGTCGAGTCCGAAGGCTAGCGGCAGCCAGCCGGTCTGCGGGCGGAGCTTTTCCTGCCCGACATAATGTGCCCAGCCGCCACCCGATTTACCGACACAGCCGCACATCACCAGAAGGTTGATGATCCCCCGGTAATTCATGTCCATGTGGTACCAGTGGTTGATACCCGCCCCCAGGATGACCATCGACTTGCCGTTCGTCGCCTCGGCATTGGCCGCGAATTCGCGCGCCACGGTGATGATGTGGTCGGCCGGAATACCGGTGATCGTCTCGGCCCAGGCCGGGGTATAGGGGCTGGCATCGCCATAATCGCGCGCCACGTGTTCGCCGCCCAGCCCGCGATCAAGCCCGTAATTGGCGCAGAGCAGATCGAACACAGTGGCGACATAGGTGCGCCCTTCGGTCAGTTCCAGCTCGCGCACCGGAACACGTTTCAGCAGCACGTCCGGGTGATCTGTGCCCTGGAAGAAGTCGTGCTCGCGGTTGCCGAAATAGGGAAACGCCACATCGAGGATTTCATCGTGATCCTTGTCCAGGATCGCGGTCATCCGAAGATTGACGGCGCTGCCGTGACCGTCCTTTTCTTCCAGGTTCCATTTGCCCTTCTCGCCCCAGCGAAAGCCGGCTGTTCCTGTTGGAGCAACCACGTCGTCGCGCGCTTCGTCGATCGCCACAGTCTTCCATTCGGGGTTGTTGGTCTCACCCAAGTTACCCTTGAAATCAGAGGCCCGCAGCAGCCGGTCAGGCACGAACCGGCCATCTTTTTCGACCAGCCGCACCAGCATCGGCATATCCGAATAGCGGCGACAGTAATCCTCGAAATAGGGCACCTGTCGGTCAAGGTGAAACTCGCGCAGGATCACGTGACCCATCGCCAGCGCAAGTGCCGCGTCGGTTCCCGCCTTGGGGTTCAACCAAATGTCGGCGAACTTCGTCGCTTCGGCATAATCGGGACTGACGACCGCGACCTTGGCTCCGCGATAGCGCGCTTCGGTCATGAAATGGGCGTCGGGTGTACGGGTTTGCGGCACGTTGCTGCCCCACAGCATCAGGAAACCGGAATTGTACCAATCGGCGCTTTCAGGAACGTCGGTCTGTTCCCCCCAGGTCATCGGGCTGGCGGGCGGCAGATCGCAGTACCAGTCATAGAAGCTCAGGCAGGTGCCGCCGAGCAGCGAGAGATAGCGCGACCCCGCCGCGTAAGAGACCATCGACATCGCCGGGATCGGCGAAAAGCCGATCACCCGGTCCGGGCCCCAGGTCTTGGCGGTATAAGCATTGGCGGCGGCGATGATCTCGTTGACCTCGTCCCAGGTGCTGCGCACAAAACCGCCATGGCCGCGGATCGCGGTATAGCTTTTACGGGCGACCGGATCGTTCTGGATCGAGGCCCACGCGGCGACCGGGGGCAACGTGGCCCGCGCCGCTCGCCACAGCTTGACCAGCCGCTTGCGGATCAGCGGGTACTTCAGCCGCTGGGCCGAGTAGATATACCACGAGTAACTCGCCCCGCGCGGGCAGCCGCGCGGCTCGTGATTGGGCAATTCGGGCCGGGTCCGGGGATAGTCGGTCTGCTGGGTTTCCCAGGTGATGATCCCGCCCTTGACGTAGATCTTCCAGCTGCATGACCCGGTGCAGTTCACCCCGTGAGTGGAGCGCACAATCTTGTCGTGCTGCCAGCGCTTGCGGTAGCTGTCCTCCCAGTCCCGCGCTTCGCCAGTGGTCACCCCGTGACCATCGGAGAAGGCCTCTTTCTTATGGGTGAAGAAAGTCAGGCGGTCGAGCAGGTGGCTCATGCTATAGCTCCTTGGGCAACGGGACGGGCGGCAGCGCGGCCACGTTCGATATCATGGAGCAGTCCGCCCTTGCGGGTGTAGGCCCACCAGGTCAGCGCCGCGCAGCTCGCGTAGAAGACGATGAAGCCATAGAGCGCCATCATCGGCGTGCCGGTGGCCGAGATCGACATCCCGAAGGCGCGTGGGATGAAGAAGGCACCGTAAGCAGCAATCGCTGAGGTAAAGCCGACGATCGCCGCCGATTCCTTTTCGGCCTGACGGGTCCGCTGAGCGGCATCGAGTTCGGGCATGAGCCGCGGCACTTCCTGGCGCATGATATTGGGGATCATCTGGAAGGTGGCGGCATTGCCTACCCCGGTGACAAAGAACATGAAGATGAAGGCTCCGAGAAAGCCGTTGAAGTCCTTGGCCTCAAGGAAATGAATCACGCCAAACGCCCCGACGATCATGCCGATGAACACCCAGAAAGTGACCCGCGCCCCGCCCCAGCGATCCGCCACCCAGCCGGTGGCAGCGCGGCTGATCGCGCCGACCAGCGGGCCAAGAAACACGTACTTGAGCACGTTGACATCCGGGAACTGGCTTTTGGCGAGCAGCGGCAGACCAGCAGAGAAGCCGATGAACGATCCGAAGGTGCCGGTGTAGAGCCAGCACATCAGCCAGTTGTGCTTGCGCTGGAAAATTACCGCCTGCTCGGCAAAGCTGGCTTTGGCATCGGCAATGTCGTTCATCCCGAACCAGGCCAATACGGTGCTGGCAATGATGAACGGCACCCAGATGAAGCCGGCGTTCTGCAGCCACAGCTGGCCGCCGTCCTTGGTCGGCATGGGATCGCCGCCCAATGCACCGAACACACTTGCGGTAATCACCAGCGGCACCGCGAACTGCATCACCGATACGCCCAGGTTACCGAGACCGGCATTGAGCGCCAAAGCATTCCCCTTCTGCGCCCTGGGGAAGAAGAACCCGATATTGGACATCGATGAGGCAAAGTTCCCGCCGCCAAAGCCGCACAGCAGCGCCAGCACCAGGAAGATGAAATATGGTGTATCGGGGTTCTGCACCGCATAGCCGATGCCGAAGGCGGGGATCAGCAAAGTCGCGGTGGACAGCGTAGTCCACAGCCGCCCGCCGAATATCGGCACCATGAACGAATAGAAGATCCGGAAAGTCGCGCCCGAGAGCCCGGGCAGCGCGGCCAGCCAGAACAATTGGTCCGTGGTATAGGCGAAGCCGATCAGGGGCAGCTTGGCGACGACCACGGACCAGACCATCCACACTGCAAATGCGAGCAGCAGCGCGGGGATCGAGATGTAGAGATTGCGGTTGGCAATGCGCTGGCCGGTCTCTTCCCAGAACCGGGAGTCTTCCGGCCGCCAGTCTGCGATCACCTTGCCCCGCACCTCATGCGCAGCATGGGTTTCGGCATCGTGCAGCCCGGCCATTTCGGGAAACTGCGGCAGCGAACGATTGTCGAGCCCGGCCGCTTTTTGCTCCATCTGGCGAATTGCCAGGTGCATCCAGCCAAGTGCCACGGCAACCAGCGCGAACAACACCATGAAGCAACTGGTCCAGATGCCGGTCAGGTCGCTGACCGCGCCGAACACAATCGGCAGGACAAACCCGCCCAGCCCGCCGACCAGGCCGACCAGCCCGCCGACCGAGCCGACATGATCAGGATAGTAGACCGGAATGTGCTTGTAGACCGCCGCCTTGCCCAGCGACATGAAAAAGCCGAGCACAAATACGGTCAGCACAAAGGGAACCAGGCTCATCGAGGTCGAGAAGTGAATGTCACCCTTGATCCCGTGCACCGTATAATCGGTCGCCGGATAGGACAGCATGAACAGCAGGATCATGGCCACCCCAAATGTGGCATACATGATCTTCCGCGCTCCGTAACGGTCGGACAACACCCCGCCATAGGCGCGGAACAGCGAGGCTGAGAGTGAGAAAGTCGCCGCGAGCATCCCTGCGACCTTGATGTCCACCCCGTAAACCTCAATCAGGTATTTAGGCAGCCACAACGCCAGCGCGACAAAAGCCCCGAAAACGAAGAAATAGTAGAGTGAGAAGCGCCACACCTGCTCGTTCTTGAGTGGTTCAAGTTGCTCTTTCAGCGGCTTGGGCTTTTCTCCGCTTAGCTTGCGTGCGGCAAGGTCAGGGTCGTCCTTGGCAAAAAGGAAGAACAGCACAGCGACCAGCGCCAGCGCGCCGGCCCAGATCTGCGCAACCGCCTGCCATCCCAGCGCCACCATTACCCAAGGGGCAACAAATTTAGTCAAGGCCGCGCCGACATTGCCCATGCCAAAAAAGCCGAGCGCCGATCCCTGGCGATCTTGCGGATACCACTTCGAAACATAAGCCACGCCCACTGCAAACCCGCCGCCGGCCAGACCAAGCCCAAGGGCGGCGACCAGCATCATCAGGTAGCTGTCGGCATACGACAGCAGGAATGTGGACAGCGCCGAGGCCACCATGGTCAGCGGAAATAGAAGCCGGCCGCCATATTGATCGGTCCAGATCCCCAGCATCAGCCGCACCAGCGATCCGGTCAGGATCGGCGTACCAACCAGCAAACCGAATTGCGTATCGTTGAGCCCCAGATCCTGCTTGATCTGGATCCCGATGATCGCGAAAATCGTCCAGACCGCGAAGCAGATGGTGAAGGCAAAGGTGCTGAGGCCAAGGGCCCGGTTCTGTTCGCCCGCGCTGACCGTTTGCTGCAATGGCATCGCTCTATCCCCGTCCGGTTGAAGTAGCTCAAACTCGGACTTGGACTGTTTTGGCGGCAACAGCTTTGATCAGGATCAAATTGCCGTGACCCGAACCTCCAAGCAAAAACCCGCATGATTTCCGACAATTCAAGACCCGATTTAGATCAGGACTTTGATCAATGAACATCAATCGAAACGCTAAGCGCCGCCGAAACCATTCAAGAGCAAGGCAGGTCCGAAAATCTGTCGCGCATTCGGCGTGCTCGGACATCATGGCCTGGCCGTAGATGGAGCAATGATCCGGACCACCGACCGGGGCGCACTTGCAGAGTTCGCCCGGCCTGATCCGGTCAAGAACGACGAATAACGCTTTTCAGAACTTCGCTTCGGCCTGAAACCAGACCTTGGTGGTATCGGTCGCAAAGGCCCCGGCATCATAGCGGGCAAACTTGGCGGTCAAGGTGATTGCCTTGTGCACCGGGTAACTGACCAGCGCATTCCATTCCTGACCATAACCGAGATTGCCGACGGTCGAATTGTAGTCGTGCCAGGCGCCGCGCAACGTCAACCCGGCGAGCGGCCCCTTGCCCGGCACCTTGTAGGCGGCATCGAGGTAGAAATCGCGCAAGCCATTCGCAGGAGTGGTCAGGAACTTGTCGGCCCAGCCGTTGAAGGCGTGAAGCGTGGCAAGCGGGGTCTGGAGCGCGACCGTCCCGTTGCCTTCTAGCCGTTCGTAGCCAAACTTTAGCGTCACCGGGCCGGCCTTCACCCCGGGCTCGAACAGCCAGTAGTCGAGTGCGAACGTGCGCGGATTGGCGCCATGTTCCTGCTGGCGCGCATATTCGGCAGCATAAAGCAGCGCTACACCCCTGCCGACCGGTCGCTCCCCGACGAGCCGCACGCCCACGGTCCGCGAGCTGGAAGCCGGACTTGAGGGGATGTCCAGCCAGTAGCCATATGCGGACAGCGTACCGACGTTCTTGATCGCATAGGCTGCACGCACCGCGTGAATGTCAGTGCCGCGCCAGATACCTTGCGGCGAATCCGGACCGAACACCCGGTTGACCCGCCAGGCATAGACGTAATCAAGCGTGCCCCCCTTGAACGGCTTCACCGTCACACGCGCAGCATCGAGCGTCTGATCGTTCTGCCGCCAGTTGACCGAGCCAAGCCAACGCTGGTTGTCGAAATTGACCGTTTGCCGCCCAACCACACTCTCGATTGCGGCGGTTGGCCTGAACTTGAGATAGACTTGATTCAAGAGCACATCGGCCGGGTCGGCAACCACCGGGAAAGACGCTCGTCCGTTGACCGTGTCGTTGTATCGTTCGGCACCGATCCGGGCGATTGCCTCACCTTCGACAACCGCGCTCAGGCCCTGCCATTCGGCGGTTCTGACCCCCGCTCGCACCCGCAACGTCGATGCAGTTGCATCCTCCGGCAACCCGACCTGATCGACGAATTCAAGCCGGTAGCGGATATCGGCGTAGATCGTCACAGGGTTGGAGGCCTGCTGGGCCAGCGCGGCGGGAGCAAAGCAGAGACCGACAGCGAGCGGCAGGAGCGCATATATTCGTTGACTCATGTCATCTTGAATACCGCCGTTTCGCGATAATGGTTTGATGCATATCAAGACAAGCGATCATGATTGTGACATGACATTGAGCCATGATGATTGATGATTTCACCATCGCGCGCGTTGTTCACGTCGCCTCCATGGTCGGCTGGATCGGCGGGGTCTGGTTCGTGACCTTTGTGGTCATGCCCGCATTGCGGCGAAGCGAGCCGCCGGCTGGACGCCTCGCAGCCTTCCACAAAATCGAACAGGGCTTTGCCCAGCAGGCGCGGGTCTGGGTCCTGCTGGCCGGACTGTCGGGCTTCTGGATGACCTGGCGCGCAGACCTGTGGTGGCGGTTTGTCGATCCGGCTTACTGGTGGATGGGCGCGATGCTGGCGCTGTGGCTGATCTTCGCCGTGATGCTATATATCGCCGAGCCACTGTTTCTGCACCGCCGGATGGCCGTGTCACAAACGCCGGAGGCAGATTTCGACCGGATGGTTGCCGTCCACCGCGTTCTGTCTGTTGCCGCGCTGTTCACCCTCATTGGCGCCATGGCCGGCGCGCATGGTCTGATCTGAACAATGTCCAATCAACCCGCGATACTGCTTGCCGCACCGCATCGCCTGCTCTTTCTGGTGGGTTCGGCAAATCTTGGCCTGACTGCGACCTGGTGGCTGATTCAGTTGACCAGTCTGCATTTTGGTGGCCCGCGATTGCCTCAAGGCGATTTGCCCGCAGCGCTGCTGCACGGCCCGATGATGCTCTATCTCGTTTTCCCGCCCTTCATGCTGGGCTTCCTGCTAACTGTATTCCCGCGCTGGATGGGGCAATCAGATCTGGGCCCGCGCCAGTTCGGTCCGGTTGCAATGCTGCAGGCTGCGGGTGCGCTGGCGGCCCACGCCGGGCTATGGTCAGGCACCGACCCGTTGTTGCTGGCTGGATTCGGAATTGTTGCCGCAGGCTGGGCCTTGGCAATCACGGCCCTCGGCAGGGTCGCGGCCATCCATCGACGTTCTGGCAAGCCCGCCAACTGGCACGCTGTTTCGGCACTAGTCGCGCTATTCTGCGGGCTGATTGGCCTCATAACGTCTATCTGGTCGCTCAGCGCCAGCAATAGTGTGCTGTGGGCGCTCGGCAACCAGATCGGACTCTCCGGGTTCCTGCTGCCGCTTTTCCTGACGGTCGCACACCGCATGGTGCCATTCTTCGCTGGAAGTGTGGTGCAGGATTATGTGCGCTGGCGCCCGGATTGGTTGCTTGCCGCGCTGTGGGTCCTGCTTGGCGCGCGCCTCGCCGGAGCATGGTTTGAGCAGTCGATCGCCGCAGTGCTGGCAGATTGCGGATTGTTCATACTCACGGCTGCGATGGCCTGGAAATGGTGGCCGCGTTCGGCCGCGCCTGGTTTGCTCAAAGCGTTGATCTGGGGTTTTGCCTGGGCCCCGGTGGGCTTTGGCCTGTCCGCACTCGCCGCCGCTGGCTTTGAGCTTGGCCGGGCTCCGCTTCATGCCCTGACGATCGGCTTTGCCGGAAGCTTGCTGATCGCAATGGTCACCCGCGTGACCCAAGGCCATTCGGGCCAGCAACTCGCCATGACCGGTGCAGCCTGGCTAGCCTTCGGGGCGATCCAACTGGCCTCCTTACTACGGATCGGAGCTGCCCTCCAGCTTGAGAACGGTGCGGCGCTCGTTGGCGCAGCCTTGGTCCTGGCGTTTGGTCTGTTGCCCTGGTTGTTGCGCAACGCCCTGACTTATGTGCGCAAACGCAGCGACGGCCGCCCCGGATAAGCCAAGCGATGAACAACCTTGACCAACCCTAACGCTCGCAGCGGCGCTCGGGACTAGTCTTCGATCATGATCTCCAATGGGTCGCCGCAAGGTGAGTGATAGACTTTCTGGATTGCGGCCGTAACGCGCGTCACTGCGCTGGCTTCAAGAATGGCTACGACCGCACCACCGAACCCGCCGCCGGTCATGCGAGCACCACCTGCCAAGCCGATCTCCGCATTAAGGCAATCGACCAAGTCATCGACAGCGGGAACACTGACCGCGAACAGGTCGCGCAGCGAAGCATGGCTGGCGCGCATCGCCTTGCCCACGGCGACAAGATCCGCACGCTCGAATCCGGCAATTGTCGCCTCTGTGCGGGCAATCTCGTTCACGACATGGGTTGCGCGGCGCCGCACCGTTTCATCTAGCTTGGCACCCTCAACCATGGCGATATTGGCGTCGCGCAGCATCGGGATGCCCAGGACGGCGGCCGCCGCTTCGCAATCGCGGCGGCGCTGGTTGTAATGCCCGTCGACCAGCCCGCGCCGAACCCCCGACTGGACGATCATCACCGCCCAGCCGAGTGGCAGCGGAACTATGCGCGTGGCGAGGCTGCGGCAGTCAAGCAGCAGCGCGCTGCCGGGTGTGCCTGCGGCAATTGCCATCTGGTCCATGATACCGCACTGGACCCCTGCCCAGCGGTGCTCTGCAGCTTGGGCGGCGAGCGCGAGTTCGTCCGGCGAGGGGTCGGGCGCGCCGGCCGCAGCTCCCAGCGCCCGCCCCAGTGCGACGCACAACGAGGCGGACGAGGACAGGCCCGAGCCGCGCGGGATCGATCCCGCGATCGCCAGTTCCGCGCCGCCGACCGGCAAGCCTGCTGCCCTCATCTCGGCTGCCATTCCGCGCAAATAGGCACGCCAATCAACCGGTTCGACTGGTTCGGGCGAGGCTTTCTTGAAGCGGTCCCGCGCTTCGCCCAAGTCAAGCGCGACCGCGCAGATCTCGTCGCCCGGGCGCGCCCGCCAAGCCACCGCCGTGCCTGCCGCAATCGGCATCGGCAAAACCAGTCCGTCGTTGTAATCGACATGCTCCCCCATCAGATTGACGCGGCCGGGCGCGAAGGTCACGCCATCCGGAGCATGGCTATAGCTACGGGCAAATCCGTCGATCGTGCGCTGAATGAGGGTCATTCTGCTGCCACCGCGCGCAGCCGTTCCGCAGCGCTTTCTGGCGTAATATCGCGCTGCGTTTCGGCAAGAAGCTCGAACCCGACCATGTGCTTCCTGATTGTCGCCGAACGCAGCAGCGGCGGATAGAAGTGCGCGTGGAGCCGCCAATGTGCTGTGTCTGGTCCAAGAGAATGGGGCGCTCCGTGCCACCCCATGGAGTAGGGAAAGTCGCAACCGAACAATCCGTCGTAACGCTGGAGCAAGCGCGACAGGATTTGCGCCAGCGCCGCGCGTGCAGCGGGTGTGAGCTCCTCCAGCCGGCTCACGTCAGCGCGCGCGATCAGCAGGGTCTCGAACGGCCACGCCGCCCAGTGCGGGACCACTGCCAGCCAGTGCGCGTTGGCTTCGATCATGCGCTCCCCTGCGGCCAGCTCGGCAGCTGCGACATCGCCGAGCAGGACGGTGCCTTTTTCCTCAATCCAGTCGCGCTGGTGCCGTTCTTCGCGGGCGACCAGTTCGGGGATGAAGTCGCTCGCCCAGACCTGCCCGTGCGGGTGCGGCGAAGAAGCGCCCATCATCGCGCCTTTATTCTCGAACAGCTGCACATGCGCCCAGCGCGCGCCGAGCTCGGCGGAGAGGTCGCACCACGTTTCGACCACGCGGGCGAGCGCATCGGGGCCAAGCCGGGCGAGCGTTGCGCCGTGATCGGGGGCAAAGCAGATCACCCGAGCTTCACCGATGGCGGGCATCGTTTCGAACAGGCCTTGGGGCTCTTGGGTGGTGCCGCCCTCATCGAGCAAGGCAGCAAAGTCATTGGCGAAGACGTAAGTACCGGCATAGGCGGGGTTGACCGCGCCGCTGGCACGGGTGTTGCCGGGACAGAGGTAACAGGCAGGGTCGTGTGCCGGCGGGGGCGGCACGCCAGGCGGTGCAGCCTCACCCTGCCATGGCCGCTTGGCGCGATGCGGCGAGACCAATAACCATTCGCCGGTCAGCAGATTGCGGCGGCGGTGGGGAAAGTCAGCCAGCGTAGAGCGGTCCCTCATGGTAGTTCAGGCCAACCGCCGCGCCACACCAGGTTGCGGATCAGCATAACGCGGCGCGCATTGACATCATCGCTCTCCTGAGTCCGCGACCGGTTCACATCGACCGCGTGATACACGATGCGATCAATACCGCGGTGTCTGATCGTCGAATTGTGTCCCGGAGCTATCCAGTGGCTATCCGCCTCGAGGATCACTCCGCCGTGCCCGGGTTTGACCACGAAAGGCCCGATCGCACTGCGAGACCGCGCAACCATCACCGCGTAGTGCGCCTGCGGCCCGCAGCAATTGTCGCCCGAGAAAAACAGGTAGTACCAGCCGGCGCGGCGCATGACCCAGGCCCCTTCGACCAGTCGGCGATAGTTTGCCGGGTCATCGGTTTTGACCACCTCGACCAGATCGACCGGCGCACTGCCCGGCGCAAACGAGAGCCGGTCGGCGGCCAGTTCCTGAACTTTGATTGGCCCGAACCCTGATCCCCAATACAGCAGCCTGCGTCCCGTGGCGGGATCGTCGAAAGCCATTGGATCGATGTTGACGAAGCCTTCGCCGCACACCAGCGGGTGACCCATATCGGCAAACGGACCCTCGGGCCGCATCGCGGTCGCCACGGCCAGACACAGGCCGCGCTTTGGATCGTCCAGCGCCGCGTCCGGCTTGGCGGAATAATACAGGAAGTACCTTCCGTCGTGGGCGGTAACGTGCGGAGCCCAAAACTCTTGCGTGCGGCTGGCCCAGCGCGGCTTGGCCGGAAGTGCATTGCCGAGCTGCTGCCACGCGACAAGGTTGCGGGATCGCGCCACCTGGATATTGATGGTCCCGGTCTGGCGCACCGACTGCGTGGCGTAGGCATAGTAATAGCCGTCACTCGCCCGGGTCACTGCGGGATCAGGAAAATCCGCGTCGATCGCCGCCACCTCGGCGCCGGCGGAGCGAGCGTGCGCCTGTGGACCCGCGCAGGCTGCCAGTAGGCCAACGAGCCAAACCCTCGCAATCCACTTGATCATTCCGCATCCTCCAAAGTCGTGAACGTCCAGCCGATGACATTCCGGTAGGTGTCGCCCGGATCGAGCCGGATCGAACCGAACGATGGCTGGTTCGGCGTATCGGGAAAGGCTTGCGGCTCAAGCGCGATGAAATCACCCATGTGCACCAGGCGGCCGTCGCGCCGCCGGGTGGAGCCATCGAAAAAATTACCCGAATAGAATTGCAGGCCGGGCTGGTTGCTGTCGAGTGTCAGCATGCGGCGCGAAACCGGATCGATCAGCGAGGCAATTGGTCGGGTCGCCGATTGCGGTTCGGAGAACACCCAATTGTGATCGTACCCGCGCGCCAGAAAGAGCTGCTGATCGGAGCCATCGCGCACGCGTTGGCCGATCGGGGTAGATTTACGAAAATCGAAAGGCGATGCCTCGACCGCACGCACCTCCCCGGTCGGGATCAGGCGCTCATCGATCGGCAGATATCGGTCGGCAG
Organism: Pseudomonadota bacterium; assembly: GCA_030271565.1. GTDB lineage: Bacteria > Pseudomonadota > Alphaproteobacteria > Sphingomonadales > Sphingomonadaceae > Novosphingobium. Next base: position 28,095 of record JARXKR010000001.1, on the reverse strand, counting down.
GGATCGTCAACAAGTGGTCCATGGCACTCCCGTCGGCGGCATCGCCGCCCAAGTTCCAGTAGGCGTGGTTGGAAATATTGACGAATGTCGGGGCATCGGTGGTCGCCAGGTACTCGACGCTAAGGCGGTTGTTGTCGTCCAGCGCATAGGTCGCGGCGATGTCCAGCTTGCCCGGAAAGCCCTGGTCTCCGTCCAAGCTAATGTGGGCCAACGTCACGCTATCCGGGCTGGCCCGCTCGATCCGCCAGTTGGTGCTGTCAAACCCATGCCGCCCCCCGTGGAGGGCATTGTCACCATCGTTGCGGTCGATCCGGAACTCTTTCCCGCCGAGCATGAATTTTCCGCCAGCGATCCGGTTTGCCACCCGTCCGACGGTCGCGCCGGCATATTGGGCGTTGCCCAAATAGCCCTCGAGCTTAGCGTATCCCAGGGTCATTTCGTCGCGGCCGCCCTGCCCGCCAGGCAAAGTTACCGATTGTATCGCCGCACCGAAGCCGATGATGGTAACCGCCATGCCGTTACCGTTGGTCAAGGTGACCGCCGCGACCTTGTCGCCCGAGGGCAGATATCCGAAAGTGCCGTCCTGCCCGCTGTCCATCTGGCCCACTTCATGGTTGGTTAAGTCGTATTTATATGATTATATATCGCGGTCTAGCTCGATCAGCTGCCGCGTGCGTTCCCGCCGTTTGACCTGCCATTCGCGCATGTCGGTGCGTGCCTTTCGTGCCTCAAGCCGATGCCGCACCGCCATCGAGCGGGAGAGTGCCGTCCGCGTGGCGTACAGTTCCTTCGCCACGTTTTCGCGCCTTGCTTTGAAAGAAGGCAGCGCCGCGCTTGCGCCAGCTCTCCTTTCGCGCGGCGTCGCCGCTTCCAGCGAGTTCGAGCAGCGCGCCTGCGAGCGTTTCGGCATCGCTGGCATCGGCCCCGGTGGCGATGACCAGCTCGCCAAGTTGAAGAACGCGGCGCTCCTTCAGTTGCTTGGCCTTGTCGGCTATGCCGGGACCGGCAAGAGTGCGATGTTGGGCGTTGCGCGTGAGGCATGGGAGAGAGCGGGCCATATCGTTCGCGGTGCGGCGCTTTCCGGTATCGCCGCCGAAGGGCTGGAGCACGGTTCGGGCATTGCCTCGCGCACCATCGCCAGCCTTGAGCATCAGTGGGGCCAGGGCCGCGAACAACTGACTTCGCGCGACGTGCTCGTGATCGACGAAGCGGGCATGGTCGGCACGCGCCAGATGGAGCGCGTCCTCTCCCATGCCGCCGATGCAGGCGCGAAAGTCGTGCTGGTCGGAGACCCTCAGCAGTTGCAGGCCATCGAAGCCGGAGCAGCCTTCCGTGCAATCCATGAACGGCATGGCGGCGTCGAAATCAGCGAAGTGCGGCGTCAGCATGAAGGCTGGCAACAGGACGCCACCCGGCACCTCGCTACCGGGCGCACCGGTCTTGCCATTCAGGCCTATAGCGAACGCGGCATGGTGCATTCTGCCGAGACGCGGGAGGCTGCGCGCGGCGAACTGATCGAGCGCTGGGATCGCGCGCGGCAGTCCAGCCCCGGCGATACGCGGATCATCCTCACGCACACCAATGATGAAGTGCGCGAACTCAACGAAGCCGCGCGTGGGCGGATGCGTGATGCTGGCGAGCTGGGCAGCGATGTCTCGGTGAAAGCCGAGCGCGGTGAACGGGAGTTTGCTTCGGGCGACCGCATCATGTTCCTGCGCAACGAGCGCGGACTGGGCGTCAAGAACGGCACGCTGGGCACCGTCGAGCGTGTCAGAGCGCAGAGCATGGCGGTGCGCACCGACGATGGCCGCAGCGTCGCCTTCGATACCAAGGACTATGCCCATCTGGATCATGGCTACGCCGCCACGATCCACAAGGCGCAGGGCATGACGGTGGACCGGGCGCATGTGCTGGCCACGCCGGGCATGGACAGCCACGGTGCCTATGTCGCGCTGTCGCGCCATCGTGACGGCGTGGCCTTGCACTATGGCCACGACGACTTCGCCGATCAGTCGAAGCTTGTCCGCACATTGAGCCGCGAGCGCGGCAAGGACATGGCCAGCGACTACAAGCCTGAGCAGCAATTTGCCGAGCGGCGCGGGATCACCTTCCGCGAACGGATTGTCGAGATCGCCCGGCAGTTGCCGGAGCGGGCGAAATCGATCTTTGCGGGCTTCCGTCCCCAAGCGCACAAGTTCGAAACCCTGCCTTCCGAGCAATCTGGGCATTCCGGCCAGCGCCGTGCCGTCGAACGCTACGCCCGCGCCCTCAATGATGTCGGGCAGATGCAGGACAACGGCTTGCCGGTCCTGCCGCACCAGCGCGTGGCGCTGGAGAAGGCTGGGCAGGCACTCGACACTTATCCGGCCCCATGCCACCGCCGATCTTTCCGGTGCTTTGCAGCGCCAGCCTGGACTTGTCCGCGAGGCCGCCGATGGCCGCAGCCAAGGTGCGATCCGCGCCATGCAGCTTGAGGCGGAAATCCGCGCCGATCCCGCGCAGCGCGCAGACCGTTTTGTCAATGACTGGCAGCGGCTCGGTCAGGTTCGCCTGACGATGCAGCGAGACGGCGACACGAAGGGTGCGCGGGAGGTCTCCCACCGCATGGCCGAGATGGCGAAGGGCTTGGAGCGCGACGCGCAGGTCGAATCCCTGTTGCGCGGTCGGCCCCGCGAACTTGGCATCAAATCAGAACTTGGTCGCGATCTGGCCCGCGACCTTGCCGCTTCCATGAAGATGGAACGGCGCCGGTCCTTTGGAATGAGCCTGTAGGAGAAGAGAAATGCAAAATGTCGATCCCGAAGAAGTGGAACTGGAGATCGAGGCCGAGCCGTACGCTCCCGCCCCAGAGGCCGAGAGCGATCCCGCCGCCGAGGCGTTCGCGCGCCTTGAAGGCGAACTGGCCCTGATGAGGCGGGCCGTTCAGCACCCTGCAGCCGAGCGCGCGGATATCGTCATCCCGGACTATAGCGCGACATTGGCAGAGATGACCAAGCGGCTTGAAGCCGTCGCACACAGCATCACCACGATCGCCGATCATCCCGCTATGCAAATGACCCCAGACAGCCTTGGGCATCGGATCGAAACAGTAGCGGAATCAGCGCGACGCGCCGACCACGACCGAATTAGTCAGGCGCAAACCGACCTCGGCCATGCAGCAAGGGAAATGCGCTCTGTCACCACCCATGCCCGCACAGTTGCCAAGCAGCGCGTTCGTCTGGTCCAAGCAGCAGGTGGCGGCATGCTTGCCGGAATGTTGCTTTGGTCTGTACTCCCTGGGCCTATCGCCCGTTCGCTCCCGGCGACCTGGCAAGTTCCTGAGCGGATCGCTCGTCGTGCTCTGGGCGAGCCTTCAATCATGGATACTGGAATTCGCTTGATCCGATCAGAAAATCCGAAAGCTTGGCAAGCGATTTTGGAAGCTGCAAGATTGTCCGAAACAAACCGACAGACGATTGGCCGCTGCAGGAGTCTTGCCCAGAAGACTGGACGTCCGGCGAATTGTTCGGTTCGGGTTGACCCCTAAGTTGGACGATCCGGAACGGCAGCTCATGGATCGAAATCTGGGAAAGCTGACGATCCAGACAACGTACGTCCATGTCAGCTATCGAGGTTCCTAGTCCGAATTCTGCCTGTCCGGACTCGACCCGAAAGCTGACATTGGCCAAACTGGCGACCGAACCGTTAGTTCATTCACTCTCTTGTTGTCAGGCAGGAACTCTGCTGGATAGAGTCGTGTGGACATCGATCCGCTAAGTCATGCCGGGGGAAACCCTTTTTGTCTGCAAAGCAGGTCAGAAATCAGATCGAGATACTGCCGCAGAGCTGACTAACCGATTTGGCAAATGGCGGTGCATTTGCTTTGACAATGTCAGCAGTGTGCTAACGTTTCCGCGATGACCGCGAAGAGAGCCCGATCCTGTCTATGACTGCCAGCCTTGTTATTCTAGATGGCGGCACCGGCCGCGAGCTTGCCCGCAGCGGTGCGCCCTTCCGCCAGCCCGAATGGTCGGCGCTGGCGCTGATCGAAGGACCGCAGTTCGTCAGCGCGGTCCACCGCTCCTATGTCGAGGCCGGGGCGGACGTTATCACAACCAATTCCTATGCCCTCGTGCCGTTCCATATCGGCGCGGATCGCTTTGCCGCCGACGGCGCCGCGCTCGCCACGCTCGCGGGGCGGCTGGCCCGCGAGGTGGCGGATCGATCGCCGCGTGCGGTGCAAGTCGCCGGCTCGCTCCCACCGGTCTGCGGCTCCTACCGCCCGGACCTTGTCGACCTCGATCGCGCGCGCCCAGTGCTTGAGGTCTTGATCGATGCGCTGGCTCCGAACGTCGACCACTGGCTTGCCGAAACGTTGTCGTCGCTGGTCGAGGCCCGCCTCGCCGCCGCGCTCACCGCCCCGACGGCCAAGCCGCTTTGGCTTTCCTTCACGCTGGAAGATGAGGCCGCCACGGAAGAACCCGTCCTGCGCTCGGGAGAAAGCGTGACCGAGGCCGCCCGCCTCGCAGCAGATGTGGGCGCGGCAGCTTTGCTGTTCAATTGCAGCCAGCCCGAAGTGATGGAAGCCGCCGTCCGCGCGGCAAGCGCACATCTGGGGGCGGAGAGCGCGATCCGGATAGGCGTCTATGCCAATGCCTTCCCACCGATGGCCACCGATGCCGAAGCCAATTCAGCTTTCTGCCCGATCCGCGAGGATTTGACGCCCGAAGGATATAGCCGCTTTGCCGCGAAGTGGCACGCAGCGGGCGCCTCGATCCTGGGCGGCTGCTGCGGGATCGGCCCCGAACATATCGCGGCGCTGCGCAACAGCGCCGGGGATTTGCACTTGCCAGGTAACCGAGTCTGAAACAATATGGCAGTCGGAGGGATGGGGATCGTCGAAAACAGAATCAACTTGGCAGACTGCGTCGCAGCCGAGCGCCAGGCACGGGTCGATCTGGCTGCGGCCCACCGGCTTGCCGTGCATTACGGCTATCACGAGGGCATCGACAACCACTTCACGCTGCTGCTGCCGGGGCACGCAGACCGGTTCCTGCTGGCGCCGTTCGGGCTGCATTGGTCCGAAGTTCGTGCGAGCGATTTTCTGGTGGCCGATTTTGCCGGCAATGTCCTCGCCGGCAAGGGGCCGGTCGAGGACACCGCGTTTCACATCCATGCGCCGCTCCACGCCGCACGGCCTGACGTGCAGTGCGTGCTCCACACCCATATGCCCTATGCCACCGCGCTCAGCATGCTGGAAGACCCCACGCTGCTGATGGCCAGTCAGAACGCCATCGGCTTCGACGGACTGGTCGCGCTCTGCGACTACGCGGGCTTCGCGCTCGACAGCAGCGAGGGCGCGCGCATGGCCCGGGCGCTTGGCAGCAAGACCGTGCTGCTGCTGCGCAACCACGGCGTGGTGACCACCGGCACGAGCGTCGCCGACGCGTTCAACACGCTCTATTTCTTCGAACGCGCGGCGATGACCCAGATCCTCGCGCAATCGAGCGGATTGGCTGTAGGCTGCGTACCCGAGCCGGTGCTGCAGCGCACGGTGGAGCAATATACGACATCCGCGAAAGTCGAGGGGCTCGACCGGATCGAACTCCATTTTGCCGCGCTGAAGCGCATGCTGGACAGGCGGGAACCCGACTATGCCGACTGAGGGGCCGACTGAGGGGCCGACTGAGGCGCGGAGCCTCCGCACAACCGCCCCGCTTGTCCTTGTCGGCCTGATGGCAACAAGCCTGTTCATCAACTACATCGATCGCGGCAATCTGGCGACAGGTGCCACCCAGATCCGCGCCGATCTCCACCTCTCGGCCACCGCCTATGGCGCGCTCGCGGCCGGGTTCTACTTTACCTATGCCTTCTGCCAGCTTCCTTCCGGGGCCCTTTCCGATCGGATCGGTGGCAAGCTCGTGCTCGGCATCGGCGCACTGCTGTGGTCGATTTCCACGCTGATGACGGGTTTCGTGCAGGGTTTCCTGGGACTGTTCATTCTGCGCATGATGCTCGGGATAGGCGAGAGCGTGGCCTTCACAACCACTTCGAAAATCATCGCCAGCAATGTCCCGCGCTCGCAGATGGGGCTGGCGAACGGCGTGATCGGGTTCGGCTATCTGGTGGGCCCGGCGGTGGGCACCTTGCTCGGCGGCTTCATGATGGCCCGATGGGGCTGGCGCGCGACGTTTTTCGCGTTCGGTGCTGTCTCGCTGTTCTGGCTCATCCCGTGGAGCCGGGTGCGGATCATCGAGGCCAAACCGGCTGAAAATCGGGATGTAAAGCCGGTGACCATGCGCCAGATCCTCAGCCGCCGTGCCTTGTGGGGGGCAGCACTGGGGCACTTCGCGGGAAACTGGAACTGGTATTTCATCCTCGGCTACCTGCCGATGTACCTCGAAATGCAGCGCGGCTTTTCGAAGACGCAGATGGCGACGGTGGTCTCGAGCGCCTATCTGGTCAACGCATGCGCCGCGCTGTTTGCAGGCTGGGCCTTTGACAAGGCCATCCAGCGCGGCTGGTCCCCGTCGCTCACGCTCAAGCTGCCGCTGGCGGCGGCGCATGTCGCGGGGTTGGGCTGCATGCTCGCGATGCCGTTCATCCCGATCGGGGCCTGCATAGTGCTGTTGTTTGTCTACGAGATATTTCTCGGGTTCTCGTCGCCCGCCTATTTCATGATCCCTCAGATCATGGCGGGACCGAGCGCCGCCGCGCGCTGGGTCGGAGTGCAGAATATGATGGGCAACATGCCGGGCATCATCGGCGTGCTGTTTGCCGGCGTACTGATCGACGCCAGCGGCGGGTCTTATGGCACGGCGTTTCTGCTCGCCGGGCTGGTGAATATTCTGGGCCTGATCGGCTGGATCGGCATCCTGCCCAAGGTCGAGCCGATCGACTGGGGTTCAGAAAAGGCGACCTAACGCCCCTTCCACTCCGGCGCACGGCCTTCGGCGAAGGCGCGTGGGCCTTCCAGCGCATCCTCGGAATCCAGCATGGCGCGATAGGACGGGATCGATCCGCTGCGCATCAGCCGGTAGCCTTGCTCGACTTCCAGCCCCTCGGTTGCCCGCAGAATATCGCGCGCCGCGGCAATCGCGAGCGGCGCGGAGCGCGCAATCGTGCCCCCAAGCTCCAGCGCGCAGTCCAGCAAGGCCTCGGGTTCCACTACCCGGTTTAACAGATTGAGCGCCAGCGCCTCATCGGCTTCCATCCGCCGTCCGGTGAGGATCATCTCGCGCGCGAGCCGCGCCGGGATCGCCTTGGGCAGCCGCAGCAGACCGCCGGAATCGGGCAGCATGCCGAGCTGTGCTTCGGGCAGCCAGAACCGCGCGGTGGTGCTGGCCACGATCAGATCGGCAGCCAGCGCGAGTTCGAACCCGCCGCCGACCGCGAGCCCGTTCACCGCCGCGATTACCGGCTTGGTCAGGCTGAAATATTCGGTGAGTCCCGCAAAGCCGCCGGGGCCATGATCGGCATCGACCGCCTCGCCCTCGTTCGCCGCGCCCAGATCCCAGCCTGCGGAGAAGAACCGCCCGGTTCCGGTGATGATGCCGACGCGCAGCGCGGGATCGTCGTTGAGAGTCTTGAATGCGGCATAGAGTTCGTTGCTGGTCGCCACGTCGATCGCATTGGCTTTGGGCCGGTCGAGCGTGATGATCAGGATTCCGGCGCGGTTTTCGAGCGTGACGGCACTCATTGTGAAGGCTCCCTCATCCGGATCAGCGCATCCACCGCGACCGCACCCCCGGGCAGGGCGAGCAGCGGATTGACGTCGAGTTCTTCCAGCCGGTCGCCATGCGTTATGGCGAAGGCCGCGACGGCTTCGATGGCATCGACCAGCGCCGGCATATCGCAGCCTGCACGACCCCGGTATCCGGCGAGAACGCCGTACAGCGGCAGCCGCGCCAAAGCGGCCTCGATCTCGGTGCGACTCGCGGGGAGCAAGACCTGCTCGACCTGCCGCAGCAGTTCAACGAAAATGCCGCCCGCACCCAGCGTCATGAACAGGCCGAACTGCGGATCGCGCCCGATCCCGACGATCAGCTCGGCGACGGTGCCGCCGACCATTTCCTCGATCAAAAAGGTCCCGCCAAGCCCCGCCATGCGGTGCGCAGCAGCGAGCAACGCCGCGCGGCTGGACAGGCCGAGCACGACGCCGCCAAGTTCGGTCTTGTGCGCAAGATCGGCCCCTGCGGCTTTGAGAACCAGAGGAAATGGCGCGGGCAGGAGGGCGGTCTCATCGCCGCACAGCGTTTCCAGTTCCGTGAGCGACAGCAGCCGCCCGCGGGGCACCGGCACGCCGATGGCCGCCAGCGCAGCCTTGCTGCGAACTTCATCCCACGTAACCGTTTCACCAACCTCGAGCGGCAGTGCTTCGGGCAGCGCGGCGGGAGCTGGGCGCGCCCAGGCTTCGCCGATCTGCGCGGCGGCAGCCACGGCCAGCAGCGCCTTGTCGAGACCGTTCGCGGGCAGAACGCCCGCGGCGATCAGCGCAGCGGCGGCGGCTTCCGGCAGGTTCTCGCCCAGCGAGCTTGCCACAATCCGTACCGTGCCCTCCGCCGCCGGGATCGCGCGCACCGCCCCGAGGAAGGCCGCAATGGTCACATCCCAATCCGCCCCCGTGCACCGGTCCGCGCGGGGGAAATCGAGGATCAGCATTGAGGCTTCGAAATCCGCCCCCAGCATGCCCGCAAAGCACGCCGTCTGCGCGGCTTCATCGCCCCAGATATAGGTGTGGTAGTCGAGCGGATTGGCGACATTCACGCGAGAGCCCAGCACTGCTTCCAGCTCAGCCTGCACGCCTGCGGGAAAGTCCGGCGTTTCAAGGCCAGCACGCTCGGCCAGATCGGCACTGAGCGAGGCTTCGCCGCCCGAACAGCTCGCGCTGGTGATCCGCCGTCCGCGCAAGGGCCCGGCCACATGCAGAAGCTTCAGCGTTTCGAGGAAACTCGCGGGATCATGCGCGCGCGCCACGCCATAGCGCGTGAACAGCGCGTCGCACAGCGCATCAGCCCCCGCGAGCGAGCTGGTGTGCGAAAGCGTAAGTGCCGCGCCCTTGGCCGAAGCCCCGGTCTTGAGCGCCACCAGCGGCACGCCAGCCGCACGCGCGGCGAGGCAGGCCTCGGAAAACCGAGCGACCGCTCCCAACCCCTCCAGATGCAGCCCGATCACGCTGACCCGTTCATCGGCTATCAGCGCTTCGATCAGGTCCGCCGGGGTCACACCCGCGCAGTTACCGACCGAGATTACGTAGCCAATCGGCAGTCCGCGCGTCTGCATTGTGAAGTTGAGCGCCAGATTGCCGCTCTGACTGATAATCGCGACACCGCGTCCCGCATCGATGGGCAGGCAACCATGCTGATCGGGCCACAGCGCCACGCGGTCAAACAAGTTGAGCATGCCGTAACAATTGGGGCCGATCAGCGGCACGCCCCCGGCAGCGGCGAGCAGCGCCTCCTGCCGCTCACGGCCCTCGTCGCCGCTCTCGGCGAAGCCGGCCGCATAGCAGATCGCGCCGCCCACACCGGACAGCTCGCCTGCCAGCGCGATGGTCGCGGGAGCTGGCGCGGCCATAAAGACCGCATCCGGCGCATCAGGCAGCGATGCCATATCGGCAAAGCAAGGCAAGCCGCCCATCTCCGCGCGCTTCGGGTTCACTGGCCAGATGGCCCCGGCATAGCCCAGCGCGCGGCACTGGCGCACGGCTTCCTCGGCCGCCTTTCCGCCGACAATCGCCAAGCTGCGCGGGCGCAGCAGGCGGGTCAATCTGTCCGCGTTGTTCATGCCTCCAGCGGACGCAGCAGTGCGCGGCTGATGATATGGCGCTGGATCTCGCTCGTGCCGTCCCAGATCCGCTCTACCCGCGCGTCGCGCCAGAACCGCTCGATGGGCAGTTCGTCCATCAGGCCCATGCCGCCGAAGATCTGCAGCGCGTTGTCGGTCACGCGGGCGAGCGCTTCGGACGCGAAGAGCTTGGCCATCGCTGCGTCGGTGTCGGTCATCGTGCCCTGGTCGTCCTTCCACGCGGCGCGGAGGGTGAGGAGTTCGGCCGCTTCCAGCTCGGTCTTCATGTCCGCCAGCTTGAAGCCGGTGCCCTGAAACTTCCCGATGGCCTGCCCGAACTGCTTGCGCGTCGCGGCCCACTGCGTCGCCATTTCGAGCACGCGCTGCCCACGCCCGACCGATGTCGTCGCTACCTGCAAGCGGGTCGAGCCAAGCCATTGCCCCATCAGTTCGAACCCCTTGTCGAGTTCGCCCAGCAGGCTGGAAGCGGGCACCCGGCAATCTTCGAAAATCAACTCGCACTGGTGATAGCCCCGGTGCGAGACGCATTTGGGCCCGCGCCGCCGGGTGAGGCCAGGAGTATCGAGATCGACAAGGAAGCAGCTGATCGTGTTCTTGCCACCTTGCTCGCCCGTCGCGGCGCAGAGGATCACGAAATCGGCCACATCGGCGTGGCTGATGAAATGCTTGGAGCCGTTGATCACGAAGTCACTGCCATCCTTGCGTGCGAAAGTGCGCATCGAGCGGACATCGGACCCGGCATCGGGCTCGGTCATCGCGAGGCAGTCGTGCCGTTCGCCTCGGATCGTCGGCAGCAGATACTCCTCGATCTGGCTGCCCTCGCATCCGCGCAGGATATTACTTGGGCGGGCGATCATCATCTGCAGGCCATAGCTGGCGCGGCCGAGTTCGCGCTCCATCAGCGTGGTGTCGAAGGTACCAAGGCCGCCGCCGCCCAGCTCTGCCGGCATGTTCACCGCATAAAGCCCGAGCGCCTGGGACTTGGCGCGGATCTCGATGGCCAGCTCGTCTGGCACGCTGTCGGTCTCCTCGACCATTTTCTCATGCGGATAGAGCTCGGCCTCGACAAAGCGGCGCACGGTTTCGACCAGCATCTGCTGCTCGGAAGACAATTCGAAATGCATCACGCAGGGTTCCGTTTGATGGCGATGTTGCGCCCGGCCTGGGCAGGGCGTGGAAGGTCGGCATGGGCGGCGAGCACGGCGTGTACGCGTGCGTCAACCTCCGGCGGCAACGGCGTGCTGCGCCCGGCCGCCATATCGACATGCACCAGCATCTGCTCGCCGGTAGCCAGCAGCATGCCGGTCTCGACATTGTGCATGGCGTGGAAGATATGCAGCCGCTTCTCGTCGGCATCGAGCAGCTGGAGCGAAAGGTCGAGCCGATCCCCGAGGTGCGCTTCGGCAAGGTTGAAGATCATCGTCTGCACGGTGAACAGCGAGTGGCCGCCCGCCCGGTAGGCCTCGTCGATCCCGATCAGGCGGAAAAACGCGTCCGACTGGTCGCCGAAGACAAGCAGAAAACAGGATTCGCTCATATGACCGTTGTAGTCGACCCAGTCGCGGGCAACGGTCGGGGTGATGAGCCGCAATGGAGCCGCGATCGCCTGACCGGGGACGAGGGGCCGCGCGGCAATGCCTTCGAGCGGCGTGCGGAGACCGTGTCCAGCTTCTTCCAAGGGTCTCTCCGTCATCATGGCTGCTCCCTGCGTTGGGTCTGCCACGCGCAGATACCCAGTGTCGCGCCCACCGCAAGCTGCGCCGGTTGGACCAGCCCGGCCACCAGCCGCGCGCGCCCATGCTCGCATACCAGCGTCTGCCCGCCATGCCCCGAAACATCGAGCAAGAGCTGGTCCCAGTGGCGGTACTGCACATCGTGTCCCTCACCGGGGTAGCGGCGGAACGTGACTTTGCCGGCGACTTTATTGGCCCAGAATTCGCCCTGGCTTGGCGGCACGAGCGGGTCGATCTCGCCATAGTAGAAGTACGCCGGTGCCGGGAAAGCCGAGACGGGCGCGGGCGCATCGCATAACCGCCTGTATTCGCGCGCGACGCCGCGGATGTCACCATGCTGCCCGGCGATGAAAAAGGCCCGCGCGCCCTCGTCCGCCGCGCGGTCGGCGAAGCCCGGAACTTTGGCGACGACGCCGTCTGCGGGCAGAGCCCAAAACACACGCGGTGCGCCGACTTGCGGTGCTAGTAGGGTTTCGAGCTCGGCCTGATCGGCGGCGCAGACTGGATTGCTGGCCGGGGCCGAGGCGATTGCAGCGAGCATGTGCCACGATGTCAAGCGCTCAGGCATGGCGGCGACGATATGCCCGGCATAGGCCCCGCCGCCCGAGATCGCGACGAGCGCGAAACGCTGGATGCCGAGCCGGTCCAGCACTTGCCGCACCTCGTTGGTATAGTCAGCGAAAGTCCACGCCGGGTCATAGGCCGTATCGCCAAGACCGTTGCGTTCGACCGCGATGATCCGCACTTTGAGGCGGCGGCGCAGGGTATCGAGAAACGCCACGAGCTCGGGCGCGCGGGCGCTGGTGCCGACTCCACCGATGAACAGCATGGGCTTCCAGCCCGCTTCGCCGGTGTCGGTATAGTGGACGATGCGTCCCTCGCGGGTCTGCAGGCTCTGCAGCGGGGTGCCGATCGGATCGAAATGGTCGGGGAATGCGATCGGCTGTGCGGACCCCGGAACCGCAAAGGCAAGAAGTGCCAAGGCCAGAACACGAAGGATCATCGCACCGGCTCCGTTTCCAGATTGCGGTCGAGCACGGGGATCTGCGCCAGTTCGTTTGTAAGATCGAGACTGCGGCACAGCATGAGGTAGATCGCCGCCGAAACAGGCAACCCGATTAGCATCGAGATATCCGCACCGCCGAGCGCTTGGGCGACCGGGCCGACATAGATCTCGGTCTTGAAGAACGGGATCATCGCGATGAAGCCGAGCGCGTAGGACGTGAGCCCGCGCCAGTTCCAGCGGCCATAGAGGCCGTCAGCCATGAACATCGCGCGGATCGAATAGCGGCCTTTGCGCACGATGAAGAAGTCCGCGAGGTTGATGGCGGTCCACGGCGTGAAGAGGTAGACTAGCACACCGAGGAAGGCTTCCAGCCTGCTGAGAATATTGCCGCTCATGGCGAGCGACAGCGTCAGTGACATAACGAGCGCAACGGCCAGTGCCATCATGCGCGAGGCGATGCCGAGCCGAATTGGGGTCACGCTATCGACCATGCTGAGCAAGGTAAGCGAGGCGCCGTATAGGTTGAGCGAGGTGATGGTGATCAGCCCGCCAAAGCTGCTGACCAGCATGATCACGCCGAAGCCACCGAACATCGCGTCCGCGCTATGACGCAGCGCGACGACAATGTCGGCGTTGGCAAAAGCGGCGGCGGCAAACGCGCCGACCAGCATCATCCAAGCGCCTCCGATGAACGCCCCGCAGAACGTCCAGCCGAACGAGGCGCGGATACCCACCTCGCGCGGCAGGTAGCGCGAATAGTCCGAAACATAGATCGACCAGCTCAACTGATAGCCGGCAGAGGCGAAGAACTGGACGAGGAACAAGGTCGGCATGAACACGCCCGGCCGCAGCAGGACGGCGAGATCGATCACGGTGAACAGACCGGCGGTATAGACCGCGAGCACCGCCAACATAAGATACGCGAGTATGCGCTGCGCCTTGTGGATCAGGTCATAGCCGATGGCTGCCACGAAAGTGGCCAGGGCCGCAAAGACCACGACTGTCGTCGTTTGTGGAAGCCCGACCAGCTCCTTGACCGTGCTAGCCGCGAGCGACTGGTTTAGCGCGTTGAACCCGATGTAAGTGACGAGCGCGACGACCCAAACGAGCAAGGCTCCCAGATATCCGAACTGCGGGCGCGACTGGATCATCTGCGGCAGGCCGAGATGCGGCCCCTGCGAGCAATGCAGCGCCATTAGCACTGTGCCGAGCACGCAGCCGCCGATCACCGCGAGGCTCGACCAGAACAGGCCGAGCCCGGCCGTGACGCTGATTGCCCCGGTGGCGAGTGTCGCCAGATGTGCGTCGCCCACGAACCACACCGGCCATAGGTGCCGCACCTCGCCATGCCGCTCGGCCAGCGGAATGTAATCGATCGAGCGCGATTCAACCAAGGCCATGCGGTATCCCCCTCCCCTGGCCGTTCAGCCGGGCATTTTGATCTGACGGCCCACGCCCTCGGGCGGGGGCAAGTGCGCTTGGCCGCGGACGAGGGTCTGTGCCTTATCCTGCATAGCCTGCGGAGCCGGTGCCGATTTTTCGGCCTTGGCGTCGACATGCACCAACATGTGTTCGGCCGTGGCGATTACCGCATGCTGTTTCAGGCTGACCATTTCGTGGAACAGATGCAAGCGTTTGCTGTCTGCCGTCAGTACGCGGGTGCGCACTTCGATGGGCTCGCCCAGCCGCGCCTGGCCCAAATGGCGGATATGTGTCTCCACCGTGTACCAGGAAAAGCCCGCCGAGACATAGTCCTGCCCTGCGCCGACAATGCCGAGCACCACGTCGGTCGCATCGCCGAACAGCTTGAGATAGCAATATTCAGTGAGGTGCTCGTTGTAATCGATCCATTCGGGCTGAACCGGCGTTGCTATCGTCAGCAGCCGCCCATCTGCAAGCGCGGAACCATCCGCAGCGGGCCGCCCGTCCAGCCGAAGGCGATGCGACCGGGCAACCGCGCCTGAGGCGAAATCGTTGCGCTCCAACGCGTGGGTGAGGTCGACAAGGCAGTCGTCGCGCAGTCGCTCGTATGTGCGCAGGTCGATCCCGCCGGCCTGCTCATCGGATTGACGGGAAATGGTCTCGACCAGCTCGTCGGTCAGCTTCGGCCCGATCAGCTTGGTCCAGGGCCATTCCATCGAAGGGCCGAACTGGTGGAGGAAGTGTCGCATACCGTCTTCGCCCCCGGCGAGCCGGTAGACGAGGAACGTCCCCATGAACGACCAGCGCATCCCCGCGCCGAAGCGGATCGCGTCGTCGATTTCCGAGGCCGTCGCGATCCCGTCGTTGATCAGCCACAGTGCTTCGCGCCACACGGCCTCCAGCAGCCGGTCGGCGATGAACCCGTCGATCTCCTTGCGCACGCGCAGCACTTTCATGCCGATGCGCTCATAGACGGCGGCGGCGGTATCGATAGTGGCTTGGCTTGTCCGGTCACCGCCACAGACCTCAACCAGCGGCAGCAGGTAGACCGGATTGAAGGGGTGGCCGACTACCAACCGCTCGGGCCGCGCCATCTGAGCCTGCAACTTCGTCGGCAGCAGGCCCGATGTGGAAGATCCGATCACGGCATGATCCGGCATCGCCGCATCCATTTCAGCGAGCAGCCGAGCTTTCAAGTCCTCCCGTTCGGGCAGGCTTTCCTGAATGAAGTCCGCATCGTGCACTGCTTCGGCGATGCTTGCCGCGATCGTGATTGTTCCTTCGGCCGGCAGGGCTTGACCGAACAGCCGGGTAAGCGCGCGCCGGGCGTTGGCGATCACAGCGCCGGTCTTGCGCTCGATCTCCGGGTCAGGATCGTAAATCGCCACGTCGATCCCGTTGAGCACGAAGCGCGCTGCCCAGCCCGCGCCGATCACGCCGCCACCCACAATGCCAACTTTTCGGATCTCGTGCGCCATGGGTCTTTTGCTCCTAGCGCTTGGTCAGCTTGAGTTTGGTGCGGACTTCGGCGGGGTTGAGGATCCGTGCGCCCATCCCGGTCAGGATCTGCACCGCGCGCTCGACCAGCTGGCCGTTGCTCGCAAACTCCCCGCGCCCGAGGTAGAGGTTGTCCTCCAGCCCCACGCGCACGTTGCCGCCGGCCAGCGCCGCCATCGCCACGAACGGCAGCTGGTTCCGCCCGATCGAGAACCCGCTGAACACCGCGCCGGGGGGAAGCTGGTGGACCATCGCCATCGTTGTCAGAGGATCGTCGGGCGCGCCATAGGGGATGCCCATGCACAGCTGAATCATGACCGGATCGTCGAGCAGCCCGTCGCGGATCAACTCCTTCACGAACACCAGATGCCCGGTATCGAACACTTCCAGTTCGGGCCGCACGCCCAGTCGTTGGACTTCGGCGGCCATGGTGCGCAACATGCCGGGTGTGTTAGTCATCACGTAGTCGGCTTCGGCGAAGTTCATCGTCCCGCAATCGAGCGTGCAGATCTCTGGGAGGAGTTCGCGCACATGATCAAGCCGCTCCATCGGCCCCACCATGTCGGTTCCGGCGGGATCGAGCGGCAGGGGCGTTTCGCCGGGACCGAACACCATGTCCCCACCCATCCCGGCGGTCAGGTTGAGGATCACATCGGTGTCACTGGCGCGGACCCGTTCCACAACCTCGCGATAGAGCGCCACATCGCGGCAGCCTTTGCCCGTTTCGGGATCGCGAACGTGGATATGCGCGATCGCTGCGCCTGCCCTGGCCGCCTCGATCGCGGCATTGGCGATCTGTTCGGGGGTTATCGGCAGGTCGGGATGTATCCCCTGGGTGTTGCCCGATCCAGTGACCGCGCAAGTGATGAAAGGTTCAAAATTCATGATCGTCTCCCGACCCGCAGCTTAATCGGGAGATGGCCGAATCAAATAGCGAAATACGTCAATTGATTGCAAATTACGACAATCCATGGCAAGTCGTTACCGATGACCCAGTCGCTCGCTTTCATCCTTATGCCCGGTTTCTCGGCGATCGCGTTCTTCGCCGCGCTCGAGCCGCTGCGCATAGCCAATCGGCTGGCGGGACAAGAGCTTTATGCCTGGACGATCCGTGCGCCTGATGGTGACTTTGCCGAGGCATCCAACGGGATGCAGCTGCGCTGCGATGGCCCCTTGTCTGATGTGCCGCACCTTCTCGTCATATGCGCGGGATTTGATCCGCTTGACCACGCGCGCCCGGCCTTGCTCGGGCAGATCCGCCGCCTGTGGCGCGCGGGTTGCCAGATCGGGGCAATCGATACCGGTGCCTTCGTGCTGGCCGAGGCCGGGATTCTGGGCCGCGAAACGATCACCCTGCATTGGGAGGCTGCCGAGGAATTCCGCCGACGTTATCCCCAAATTCCGGTCTCGACCGAACTCTACGAGCGCCACTCCCGCCTGATGACCTGTGCCGGCGGCACGGCCGCGATGGACATGATGCTGGACGGCATCGCAGCAAGCCATGGCATTGCCTTGGCGCAGGCCGTGTCGGATCAGCTCATTCATGATCGCATCCGTCCCCCAACCGAGCCGCAGCGTACTGCGCTTGGCCTGCCGGCGCAGTGCGCGGGGAGAGCTGTTCAACGCCTTGTCGTGGCCATGGAACACGGGATCGGCCTGGGCAGGTCGTTGGCCACCATTCTCAAGGCAGAGGGCATCCATCGACGCCAGGCCGAGCGGCTGTTTCTGGCAAGCATGGGCGTGACGCCTGGGCGCTTCTACCGCGAGTTGCGGATTAGGCACGCCGTCGAACTGATGCGCCAGACCCGCATGACGGTCCATGAAGCCGCATTGGCCGTCGGCTTTTCCTCGCAGCCGGTCTTTTCACGGGCTTGCCGGCAGCACTTCGGGATGTCGCCGCGCGCCATTCTCGCCGGTTCCTCACTGCCAGCTGCGGATTGAGCGCGTCAGGCCGGCGCTAGGCGTCCATTGCAAGCGAAAGGCTCTCGGTGTGGCCGTCTATGGCTAGCGCCTGACCGGAAATCAGCCGCCCTGCATGAGAGGTCAGAAAGCGCACCATTCCCAGGATATCGTCGTTGGTGGCAAAGGCCCTGAGCGACGATTGACGCTTGTATTCCTTCTCGACGTCAGCCGCCGAAAGTCCGCGCGCGGCAGCATCGGCCGAGATCACGCGGTCGATGCGCGGGCCCTCGACGCTGGCAGGGCAGAGCGCGTTGACCCGGATTCCCTCGGGACCCAGTTCCATTGCCAGGGTCTTGGTCAGGCCGATCACCGCCCATTTGCTAGCGACGTATGGCCCGCGTAGCGGGCAGCCAAAGAGCCCGGCGTTCGAGCTCATGGTGATAATCGAGCTTCCGGGGGCCTTGGCGCGGAGCAGGGGAATGGCGCGGCGGGTCATCAGGAACGTGCCGTTGATGTTGACGTCGATCGTCCCCATCCATTCCTCAACGGGTTGGTCTTCGAGTCTTGCTGTCGGGCCGGAAATGCCTGCGTTGTTCACCAGCAGGTCGATGCCGGAAAACCCATTGGCCACAAGGTCAGATTCAACGGCGCGGTAGAATTCCTCAACGGCTCCCGCGTCGCTGACATCGCAAGGAAAAGACACCAGGGCGGTGTCGGCCCCGGCCAGTCCGGCGATCGCGGCCTGATCCTGATCGCAGATGTAGACCCGCCAGCCATCGGCGCAGAGCCCCTTCGCAATCGCAAGACCGATGCCACTCGCTGCGGCAGAAATGATGGCTGTTTGCATGGTGATTGCGATCCCAAGGGAGCTTGTCGTCGAAGCAATGGATCGCATCGGCCAGTCCTCTGCGCAACCAGTCGTTGCAGCTTTGCGTGTGCACAACTCAAGCGTAGGGTCTGGCGGGCCACACATCCAAATGGGCTCTGTCAGAGCAATTTCACCGACTGGCGGCTAAGGCGGTGACTGGCTAGGGCTGCAAGCATGCCCCGCCCCCGCAAACCC
Source organism: Pseudomonadota bacterium (assembly GCA_030271565.1). Taxonomy (GTDB): domain Bacteria; phylum Pseudomonadota; class Alphaproteobacteria; order Sphingomonadales; family Sphingomonadaceae; genus Novosphingobium. The sequence continues at coordinate 9,686 of JARXKR010000001.1, read as the reverse complement.
GCCAGCCCTTTCCGTTACTTGAGCTCATCAACCGAGGTCATCCGCTCTGTGGAGGAGCTAGTTGCCTGCTGCCCCCCAATCTTGTCGCGTCAACTGGTCGGTAAACGACCTGATTGAAGCCATTTCATCGTTGCCGCGATTGCCGCAGAACCGAACATCTGCAACTTCTCACCAACGCGCGCTTATCAAGCAGCCTGCGGTCGAAAGGACGGTCAAATAGTGATGCAGCGGAAGATGTCGACCGATGTCCTCGTTGTCGGCGGTGGCACGGCCGGGTTTGGCGCTGCCTGCGCGGCGGCTAGTCAAGGCGCGCGCGTCCGTTTGATCGAGGGAACCAGCAAGATCGGCGGGGTTATGTCGTTCTGCCCTGGAATGCCTTGGGGCGGCGGGTTCCCGATAGGCCGGAGCATCGGCGGCGTCTTCGACACATTGACCACCATGCTGTGCACCATGCAGCCGCCACAGGCCGAGGTCCGGCCGTCCACGCTCGAGAATTTCGGTGCCGAAGTGATCTACGACCACGAAGCGGCCGTGTTCGCCATGTTCCAGATGCTGGAGGATGCAGGCGTCACGGTTCATCTCAATACGTTCGCCGGATCTCCGGTGCTGGACGGCCAGCGTATCGTGGCGGTGGATTGCTATGACCGGACCGGGCCGCTGACCATCGAGCCAGACATTGTGATCGATTGCTCGGGCGATGGTGACATATCCGCCAAGGCTGGCGTACCCTTCGCGCTCGGCGACGAGCGCGGAAACATGATGGGCGTGACGCTGTCCTTCTCGATGCTTAATGCGCCTTGGGAACAGGTCTTCGCCAGCGACGATCCCTATTTTACGAAGGAGGCCGAGCGCGGCATTGCCGAAGGCCGGCTGCACCCCGATCTCGCCAAGCTTTACCTGATGCGCGGATTTCACCGGGATACGGTCTTCTGCAACTCAGTCCATATCCGCGGGGTGGACGGAACCGATCCGCAGCAGGTGGCCAAGGCAACCCAGGAAGGCCGGCGGCGCGGCCATCAGTTGGCGAAGTTTCTGATCGACTGCGTACCCGGCTTCGAGCACGCGCGGATAAGCGAACTAGGCCCCACCATCGGCGTGCGCGAAACCCGGAAACTTGAGGCGGTGCATCGTATCCTTGCCCGGGAGCTTGTGGCGGCGACCAAGTTTGCGGATGGGATCGTCTGCTGCGACAATCCAATCGACGATGTGATGCGAAGTGATGCCGCCATGACGCATGACGCGATTGTGGCGCAGGGTAGCTATTACACCATTCCCTTCCAGGCGATGGTGCCGCGCGAAATCGAAAATCTGCTGTTCGCCGGACGGCTGGTCTGCGCCGATCCTGCCGCCTTTGCCTCGGTTCGCGGCATGCCCCAATGCATGGCGATGGGCGAGGCGGTGGGTATCGCGGCGTCGATCGCCCATACACAAAACCTCACCGTTCAAGCGCTTGATGCTGTCGAAATCGTTGCGGTCCTCTCAGCCCGCGGCGTCAGGGGCATCGGGGGAGAGGCCTTGTCTGACTACGCCCCGGTCTTGCAGTCATAGCGAGACATGCTTCTCGCGTACGCGGACCAACTTCGCGCGCAGCCGGGTGCAGAGGTCGGCAAGCGGTATCGGGTTGGACGTGATTGCATCGCCAAGGCCGAACAGTCCGGATGCGGTCACCTCCGCAGTGAAGTCAGCTTTCCGCCCCCAATGCGCCGTTTCGGCTGGGAAGCGAACGACCTGAGACCGGCCCTCGGTCTGTTACGGAGCGTCGCACCATAGCGTTCCTTGCAGGACGAGAATCGCTTGAAATGGAAGCGCAAGCAGCGCGGCAGTGACCAGTGCAACAAGGGCAACCGCAGTCGGACAAAGCGCAATGAGAACAGTCCGAAAATCAGCAGGCCAAGCAAGATGCCGTGCACCAAGGCAAATACCAAACTCCATGGACTGGACGCTGGGGCAGTGCACCAGACTGAGATTTCCCATGCCCCATTCGTGGCGAGTCCTCCCAGGACGATCTGCAATAATAGTAGGGCTGCCACCAATGCGGTTTTGATCCCTCCCTGAGCCCGTTCAGACATTTTTCGAGGCTACCCGAGCGAGTGTCCGCTTTGCGCCCCAATTGCGCTGTTCAGGCACTCGATTGGCTGCCCCGATTCCTGCCGCTTAGCACCTACAGATGGCGAGTGAACGTATGACCGGTTTCGTCGCGCTATTTTGAGACAGCGAATGGCGGCTATGTCAGCGAGACCTGACGTTGGATGCAAGCCTGACAGCTCCGTTTCCCGTTAGGCGGGAACACCAAGGGCTTTGCCCTCTCGTTCCCCAAACCGGAATAGACACCCCCGTGTGGCGGGCGGTGCCCGCTGGCCCGCGCCAGGGCATCGATTCCGGTTTCCCCTCCCCCGCCCAAGGGCGACGATTCATTCTGGACCAAAGTCGGCGCTGCATGGCCGCACCGCGACGGCAAGGGGCTGACGCTAATCCTCTCGGTCATCCCGATGAACGGTCAGATCGTGCTGCGCGAACCGCTTCCCCACCAGTGAAGGACCATCGGGGCGCGCTCGCCGCGCCCCAAATCCCTCCAATCAGCGGCGCGATTTGACAAACCCGACTTTCCGATGCCGTGCCACCACGGCGCGAATTGCCCCACCAAGTCCCGCGCAAAATGTGGGACCGAATGTGGTTTCAGTTTTGCGGAAAAGTCGGTTTATCCTTTGAAACAAAGTGATAAATGACTTGATTGGTAGCGGAGGAGGGACTCGAACCCCCGACACGCGGATTATGATTCCGCTGCTCTAACCAGCTGAGCTACTCCGCCGTACCATGCCCGCGCCGGTGCTGTCGTCCGGGCAGGCGGCGCACATAGGTTGCGCTTGGGCCGGGGTCAAGCGTGCTTAGCCCGGCGAAATTTCCACACCCCGACCTGTTCCCAATGCGGGCCGAGATAGCGGTGCATCCCGAGCCCCGTGAAGCGGAAAGGGCGTGGCTCGGTCGCCGGTCCCAGTTCCGCCTGAAGCGCCAGGGCGAGCTTGCGTTCGACCTTGTTCTGGACGGTGATGTGGAGCCGCTTGCCGCCACGATCCTGCGCGGTGAGCATGGTGTAGAAGCGCCCGCCGATCTCCTCGCGGATCGCCAACATTGCCTCACTGCGCAGCGCGATCGCGGTGCCGCCGCCAAGGTCCATCAACCCGTCAACCATAGCCTCGGGCGGTGCATGGTCTCCGGCCAGCCGCGCCAGTTCGCGCGGCAGCTCCTCGCGCAGCGAGGGCGCGAACGAATGGAACAGCGTGACATGCGCCGCGAGGTGGTTGCGTTCGGGCGGAAAATGCGCGGTGCGCAGCGCGTTGGCCCAGGCGAAGACCTCGCCGGGAAGCTCGGCGGTGACGATGAATGGAGCATTTGCAGGTGCGGAAGCCATGGCTGACTTGCTAGCCGCTTGTGCGAGCGCAGACCAGCCATCGGACTTGCGTCACCGCCCTCCCCGGCGCAACCTGCCTCGGGGAGGACTTTTCAATGATCACTTCGTTCGCGCGGGCCAGCGCCCTGCCGCTCTTGCTCACGGCAACCATGCTCAGTGCCGGTGCTCCGGCCGCCGACACTTCGGCCAAGCCCGCCAGCGCGGCCACTGTCGCGGCGCAGCAGGCCATGACCAAGTCGCTCCCCGCCGAAGACGGCCGCGATGCCGAATTTGCCCAGCGCGGCTTCATCGCCACCCGCGCCGATCCGGTGATCAAGAATGCGCAGGGCAAGCCGGTGTGGAATACGGCGGCATACCAGTTCGTCTCCGGCCCCGCCCCGGCCACGGTCAACCCGTCGCTGTGGCGCGAAATCGGGCTGCTCAAGGCCAACGGCCTGTTCAAGGTGGCCAACGGGATTTGGCAGGTGCGCGGGTTCGACGTCTCGAACATGACCGTGATCGCGGGCAAGACCGGGTGGATCGTGATCGACCCGCTGACCAGCCGTGAAACCGCCGCTGCCGCGCTCGAACTGATCAACCAGCAACTTGGGCCTCGTCCGGTGGTCGCGGTCATTTACAGCCACAGCCACGCCGATCACTTCGGCGGGGTACGGGGCGTGGTCACTGACGCGGACGTCACCGCGGGCAAGGTCGCGATCCTGGCCCCGGCCAAGTTCATGGAGGAAACGGCTTCTGAAAACGTCATGGCAGGCGGAGCAATGGGGCGGCGCGCCAACTACCAGTTCGGCGTCGGGCTTGTTCCAGGCGCGCAAGGACAAATGGGCAGCGGCATCGGGATGGGCGTCGCTGGCGGCGAAATCACCCTGATCGCGCCCACCGATACAATCTCCAAGACCGGCGAAACCCGCATTGTCGATGGCATTCCGCTTGAATTCCAGATGGTCTCGGGCAGCGAAGCGCCGAGCGAGCTCAACGTCTATGTCGCCGCGCCGCGAGTGCTGCTCTCAGCCGAAATGTCGACTTGCTCGCTCCACAACATCCTCACCCCGCGCGGAGCCAAAGTGCGCGATACCCATGCCTGGGCGGGCTACCTCGATGAAGCTCTAAAGCTCTACGGCGGCCGCTCGGACGTGGTCATCTCAAGCCATTGCTGGCCGCGCTTCGGCCAAGCCGAGGTCGCCTCGATGCTCGCCAGTCAGCGCGATAATTACCGCTATCTTCATGACCAGACCGTGCGGCGGATGAACCAGGGTGAGACCATGGTCGAGATCGCCGAAGATGTGGTGCAGCCACCCGAATTGGCGGGGCAATGGTTCAACCACGGGTATTACGGGACCTACAGCCACAACTCCAAGGCGGTCTATCAATTCTACCTCGGCTGGTACGATGCGGTTCCGGCCAATCTCAACCCGTGGCCGCCAGCGGTGCGCGCGCGTAAATATGTGTCGGCGATGGGCGGCGCTGGCAAGGTGATCACACTTGCGCGCAAGGCGATGGCGGCGGGCGACTATCGCTGGTCGTCGGACTTGCTCAACCAGCTGGTGTTCGCCGATCCGGCCAACCAGGCGGCACGCGCGCTGTTAGCCGACAGCTACGAGCAGCAAGGCTATCAGGCCGAGAGCGCAATCTGGCGCAACCAGTTCCTGTCGGCCGCGCGTGACTTGCGTCAGGGCTACAAACCGAGCGGGGTTAACACCCAGAGCCAGGACATGATCGCCGCCGTCCCCACCCAGTTGCTGATGGATTCGATGGCGACGCGCTACGATCCCGCCAAAATCGGCACGCCACTGGCGATCAATCTGGTCTTGACCGACCGTAACGAAACGGTCGGGATCGATGCGGGCAAAACCGTGTTGCTGGCCCGGGTCGGCTCGCCGAGCGCAAGCCCCGCCGTAACGATAAAAGGCCCGCGCCGATTGATTCTGGGGTTGTTGTTCCTCAAACTGCCCCTAGCTCAACTGCAGGCCGCCGGACTTGTGATCGAAGGCGACGCAAGTGCTGTTGCGGCCTTGCAAGCTGCGCTCGATCCGATCCCCGCCGGCTTCACCATCGCCGAACCCTGAAGGACCTGACCCATGAAGACCCGCACCCTTGGCAACTCCGGCCTGTCTGTCTCCGCGCTTGGGCTCGGCTGCATGGGGATGAGCTGGGCTTATGGCCCCGCCCCCGAAAAGTCCGAGATGATCGCGCTGCTGCGCAAGGCGGTCGAGCTGGGGGTCACTCTGTTCGATACGGCGGAGGTTTACGGGCCATATGCCAACGAGGAGCTGCTCGGCGAAGCGCTCGAGCCGCTGCGCGACCAGGTGGTGATTGCGACCAAGTTCGGGTTCGACCTTGCAGGCGATCCCAAGACCGGGCCGCACTTCAACAGCAAACCCGACCACATCCGCGACGTCGTCGACGCCTCATTGAAGCGGCTGCGGACCGACCGGATCGACCTCCTTTACCAGCACCGGGTCGATCCTGAAGTGCCGATGGAAGACGTTGCCGGTGCGGTCCGCGATCTGATCGCCGCGGGCAAGGTCAAGCATTTCGGACTGTCCGAAGCTGGCGCACAGTCGATTCGCCGGGCGCATGCGGTGCAACCGGTCACCGCGCTGCAGAGCGAATACTCGTTGTGGCAGCGCGAACCCGAAGCCGAGATCCTGCCGCTGCTGGCTGAGCTGCAGATCGGTTTCGTGCCCTACAGTCCGCTCGGTCGCGGCTTCCTGACCGGCGCGATCACAACCGAAACCGAGTTCGACAAGAACGATTTCCGCGCCCGCCTGCCCCGGTTCCAGCAGGATGCGATGGCGGCCAACGCCAAGCTGGTCGAGCTTATGCAGGGCATTGCCGCACAGCTCGAAGCCAGCGCCGCGCAGGTCGCGCTGGCGTGGCTGCTCGCTCAGCACGATTGGATCGTGCCTATCCCTGGGACGACCAAGCTGGCGCGGTTGCAGGAAAACCTCGCGGCTACCGACCTGAATCTCACGATTGAGCAGCTCAGCGCTATCGATGAAGCCAGCAAGGCGGTCGAAATCGTCGGGGCGCGTTACCTGCCAGCCATGGAAGCCGCTACCGGGCGTTAAAAATCGCCGCGGTTCTTGCGGATGGTGAACCACTTCTCCGCGTTGATCCTGTGCTCGGCATAGGTCGCGGCGAAAGCATGCCCGCCGCTGCCATCCGCCACCATGTACAGCGCGTCGGTCTTCGCCGGGTTGAGCACTGCGGCAATCGACAACCGGCCCGGGTTGGTGATCGGCCCCTTGGGTAGGCCGAATATGACGTAAGTGTTGTAATCGTTGATCGCGTGGATATCCGATTCACGGGGCCGCCGACCAAGCGCCTTGCCCTTGGTGATCGGGTAGATAAACGTGGGATCGGCCTGCAGCTGCATGCCGGTACGAATGCGGTTCGAATAGAGCCCGGCAACCATCGGCCGTTCGCTCGGCTTGCCGGTTTCCTTCTCGACAATCGAGGCGAGCACCACGGCCTCCTCTGGGGTCTTCGCGACCGTATCGGGTGATCGCTTGGCCCACTGTTCGGCCAAAGTGCGCTGCATCGCCGCCTGCATCCGCAACAAAACTGCTTGGCGGCTCTCACCCTTTTCGATTTCGTAGGTATCGGGCAAGACCGAGCCTTCGGGCGGAACTTCGATGGTTCCGGTCAGGCTGGGATTGGCCATCAATCTATCGTAGACCATGATCGAAGGCATGCCCTCGGGCACAGTCACGAAGCGGCGCAGGATTTCGTCGCTGGCGATGATGCCGAGCACCCGCCGCATCGAGGAATTCGCGGGCAGCTTGAATTCGCCCGCCTTGATCGTCGAGCCCATCCCGAACACCCGCGAACGCAGTTTGAACGCTGCGGCTGAACCGATCACGCCTTCTTTTTCAAGCTTGTCCGCGACGCTCGACAGGCTTGAGCCATCGGGCACAACGAACGCGGTGTCATGTGCGAGCGGACCGCTCCACACCCAGCCCGCGCCGAGCCAGCCCAGCGCGGTGAGCACCAGTGCTGCTGCTGCCACCAGCGGCATGCAGCCCCAGCGCGAACCGAGCATTAGTCTTCCAGCGCTTTGACGATTACCGATGCGTTGGTCCCGCCAAACCCGAAGCTGTTGTTGAGCGCAGCGCGGACCCGGCGCTTCTTGGCGGTGTGCGGCACCAGATCGACGCCTTCGGTGCCTTCGTCGGGATCGTCGAGGTTGAGCGTCGGCGGGACCACCTGGTCGCGGATCGCGAGGATGCAGAAAATCGTCTCGACCGCGCCAGCGCCGCCGAGCAGGTGGCCGATGGCCGATTTGGTGCTGCTCATCGAAGCGCCGCTGAGGTCATCGCCCAGCACGCGTTTGACCGCCGCCAGTTCGATCGTGTCGGCCATGGTCGAGGTACCGTGCGCGTTGACATAGTCGATATCGCCCGGCTCCATCCCGGCCTTGCGCATCGCCATCCGCATCGACAGTTCGGCGCCCTTGCCCTCAGGGTGCGGCGCGGTGACGTGGTAGGCATCGCCCGACAGGCCATAGCCGACCACCTCGGCGTAGATCTTCGCGCCGCGCGCCTTGGCGTGCTCGTATTCCTCGAGCACGACTACGCCCGCGCCCTCACCCATCACAAACCCGTCGCGGCCTTTGTCGTAAGGCCGGCTGGCCTGTTCGGGCCGATCGTTGAAGCTGCAATTGAGCGCGCGGGCCTGCGCAAACCCCGCCACGCCGAGTGGATTGACCGTGCTTTCCGATCCGCCCGCGAGCATTATGTCGGCATCGTCGTCCTTGATCATCCGCGCCGCATCGCCAATCGAATGCGCGCCGGTTGAGCAAGCGGTAACCACCGCGTGGTTCGGCCCCATCAGGCCATATTTGATCGAGACCTGCCCCGAAATGAGGTTGATCAGGCGGCCATGGACGAAATGCGGCGAGACCCGGCTCGGACCCTTTTCGTGGAGTACGATGGATTCGGCTTCGATCCCCGGCAACCCGCCAATGCCCGAACCGATCGAGCAGCCGGTGCGTATTTTCGTGGCTTCATCCATGTCGAGCAGCCCGGCGTCTTCGAGCGCTTGCCCGGCAGCATCGATCCCATAGATGATGAACGGATCGACCTGGCGCTGGACCTTGTGATCGACCCGCTTGCTGGGATCGAACCCCCACGGATGATCGGCCGGCTTTACTTCGCAGGCGATCTTGCATTTATGCTCGGTGGTATCGAATCGCGTGATCGGCCCAGCACCGCTTTTGCCGGCGATCAGGTTGGCCCAGACGGTTTCGACATCGGCCCCCAGCGGGGTAACCAGGCCAAGCCCGGTGACGACAACACGGCGCATGTTTTTCTCCGCAAACTCAAATGCAACAGGCCCAGCCCGCTATGGGACTGAGCCTGTCAAAGTCCTGCGCCACCGTCAAACCGCTTTGCCAAGGCAAGACGTGAGGCGGCACGGACTTGTCGCCAAAGGCGTGTCAGCCCTTATGCTCGTTGATGTACTTGATGGCGTCCGAGACGGTGCCGATTTTCTCAGCCGCATCATCGGGGATTTCGACGCCGAATTCTTCCTCGAATGCCATGACAAGCTCAACGATATCAAGCGAATCTGCACCCAGATCGTCGATGAAGCTGGCGTCTTCGGTGACCTTGTCGGCTTCGACCCCGAGGTGCTCGACGACGATCTTCTTAACCCGGTCGGCGGTGTCGCTCATGGTATATCCCTTCGTGAACGGCAGATGAAAAGTGATTGGTCTTCGCCCTAGAGAACGGCGCGGGCGAAGGCAAGTGGGTGCACAGTGTTGATTTAACGCACGCCGATGCAGCGGATGCCGTATTGCGGCAAGGCACGGTCTTGTGTGACCAGCGCATCCGCCTCAATTTTGGTCTGTGCCAGCAGCAGGTGATCGAATGGGTCGCGATGTCCGCCGATCTTCGGCAGCATCTCCAGCTGCTCAATGTGGTCAATCTCAAGGCCGATTGGAGCAAAACCAGCATTGATCGCCGACTTCCAAAGCTCTGTTCCGGTAATATCCATTTTTCCAATCCGGTGCTTCAACGAAGCTTCCCAACAGGACACCACGCTGAACATTACTATAGTATCGCTGTGAGCTATCAACGCACGCGTACTGGAGCCTAGAATCGGGTTGTCCCGTAGCCACCAAATCAAAACATGCGTGTCGAGCAATAGCCTCACCAAGGCACCTGCGACTCATCGAAAGGCAGCGGATCAGAAAAGTCGTCCTCACTCCCTTCCATGATGTCGATCAGCCAACTGGGTGTTTCGGGTAAGTCGCTCAGCTTACCCGTTTTGCGCA
>JARXKR010000068.1:8499-11767 GCA_030271565.1 Pseudomonadota bacterium | reverse complement strand
GGCGCGGCGCTGGCCGAGCGGCTGCGTCAACGTCACCAGCTTTCGGTCCGGGTGCTGCCGGCCAATGTCATGCCCGACGCCTTGCGGCGGCTCGACCTGCACGCGCGGCAATTGCAGCTGTCCGAACTGCTCGACCAATCCTCGCGCAACTTCCAGATCGCGGTACAGCTCGCCATGCTCGAACAGCGCGACGAGATTGCGGCGCTGGCCGACGGTGCAGGCTTTGCTGACCGGGCCGCATGGCGGATGTTCCGCCGCCACCTTGCGGGCTATTTCGCAGCCGCGCTGGTCATGCCCTACGGCCGGTTCATGCGCGCCTGCGAGGACAGCGGTTACGACCTGGCCGTATTGCAACGCCGTTTCAATGTCGGGTTCGAGCAATTGGCGCACCGGCTGACCACGCTGCAACGCGTCGGTCAGCGGGGGCTGCCGTTCTTCATGGCGCGGCTCGACCGAGCCGGGCAGTTTTCCAAGCGTTACGCCGGGGCGAGCGGCACGGTGATGCTCGAATCCGAACAAAGCTGCCCGCTGTGGAATGTACACCAGGCATTCGAACGCGCAGGGCGAATTTGTGTCCAGAACATCGAATTCACCGACGGCGCCGGGCAGAGTTCGCAGTGGTTCACTCTCGCCCGCACAGTGCAGGGCAGCGGCGCGCTGGGGGGAGAAGGCGCACAATTCGTGGTCGTGCTGGGGCTCGATGCAGCGCTGGCCGGACAATTGGCGCAGGCGCGAGGTGCATCGTTCGCCCGCGCCCAAGCCGAGCGCACCGGCCCCGGCTGCGCGCTGTGTCACCGCCCCGATTGCCAGCAACGCTCGCTCCCGCCTCGCGGCACCGCGTTGCAGTTCGACGAACGCAGCCGCGGGCTCACTCCTTTCAGTTTCGGTGCCTGAACCGCAGAACTGCGTTAACCAGATGCTGTAAAATTTACCGACATTTCACCTCTGGCCCTTAGGCAGTCCTAACAGACACTGCTTTAAGGGCCGCCGCGGACCATGATCCGACTGTTCAAACACTATATCCCGCATGCGGTGATCCTGCTCGGACTGATCGACATCGCGCTGCTGATCGCGGTGGGCGAGGCTGCTTGGCGGGTGCGGGCGAGCCAGATCGGGATGGATCTGGGGCCTTTGGGTGACCGTGCAGGGCAGCTGATCGGTTACAGCGCAGTGGTGCTCACCGCGATGATCGCGGTGGGCGTCTACGGTGCCGATTCGCTGCGTTCGATGCGCTTTGCTACCGCGCGGCTGTTGGTCGCGGTTTCGCTCGGGATCATCGCGATCACCTTTCTCGATTTCGTGCTGGGCGGGCACACCTTCTGGCGCTCGACGCTGGCATACGCGATGCTGGGCTCGGTGCTCGCGTTGGTGCTTAACCGGCTGGTGGTTGGCGGCATCCTTGGTGCATCCGCCTTTCGCCGCCGGGTCTTGGTGCTTGGCGCGGGGATGCGCGCCGACCGGCTGCGCCAGCTGTCGGAAAAGCCCGAGAGCGGCTTCGTCATCGTCGGCTACGTCCTGATGACCGAGAGCGAGCCGGTGATCGCAGAAGCGATCCCGCGCAGCGCGATCCACAACCTCACGCGCCACGTCGAAAACCTCGGGGTGAGCGAAGTTGTCCTCGCGCTCGAGGAACGGCGCAATTCGCTGCCGCTCGCCGATCTGTTGCGGATCAAGACCACCGGGGTTCATGTCAACGATTTCTCCAGTTTCATCGAACGCGAGACCGGGCGGGTCGATCTCGATTCGGTTAATCCATCGTGGCTGATTTTCTCCGACGGGTTCTCATCGGGCCGCGCGATCTCAAGCGTGGTCAAGCGGCTGTTCGACATCGCCGCGAGCGCACTACTGCTCGCCCTGACCGCGCCGGTGATCGCATTGTTCGCAGCTTTGGTGAAGCTTGACAGCAAAGGCCCAGCGTTTTTCCGCCAGACGCGGGTCGGACTGTTCGGACAAGACTTCGATGTGATCAAACTGCGCTCGATGCGCACCGATGCAGAAGCCAATGGAGCGCAATGGGCGACCAAGGATGATCCCCGCGTCACCCGGCTCGGCAAATTCATCCGCAAGGTCCGGATCGATGAGCTGCCGCAGACCTGGTCGGTGCTCAAGGGCGAGATGAGCTTTGTCGGCCCGAGGCCCGAGCGCCCGCAATTCGTCGCCGAGCTCGAAGAGCAGATGCCATTCTATGCCGAACGCCACATGGTCAAGCCAGGGATCACCGGCTGGGCACAGATCAACTATCCCTACGGCGCCTCGGTCGAGGATTCGCGGCACAAGCTGGAATACGATCTCTATTACGCCAAGAACTACACCCCGTTCCTCGACCTGCTGATCCTGCTGCAAACGCTGCGGGTGGTGCTGTGGCACGAAGGGGCGCGCTGAGATGGTGTTCGCGCACAGCATCGCTGCGACCTTGGTCTCCGCGCTGTGGGTGATCGGCGCCGTGGGCTGCCTGACTGTCGCCGCCTGGCTCCATCGCCGCCGCCAATCTTTCGGCCCGGCGCACGGCGCGGTGATCTTGGCTGCAGCGCTGACGGGGCTGTGGACCGCCACCGGAGTGCTGAGCGGGATCGCGAGCGCCCCGGCAGCGCTGGCTGAATCGGCGCGAAATCTGGGCTGGCTGTTTGCGCTGTACCGGCTGTTCGCCGTCGACGGTCGCCACGCCCTGATGCGCCCGGTCCGCCCGATGATCATGGCACTGGTCTTTGTAGAAATGCTTCAGGCCTCGATCTGGGTATGGCTGGTCGCGCAGGGCCAGGACGGTCCGGTCCACACAGACTTGTTCAAGACTCTGACGATGTTCCACCTGTTGGTGGCGATCGGCGCGCTGGTGCTGCTGCACAACCTTTATGGCGGTGCGTCGAGCCTCGCCCGGCGCACACTGCTGTGGCCGTGCACTGCGATGGCATTGATCTGGACGGTTGACCTCAATCTCTACGCGATCGGCTACCTCGCCGGGACGACGCCGATGGTGCTCGCCGCTGTGCGCGGAATGCTGGGTTTGCCGACTGCGGCGCTGCTGCTGCTCGGCGGGCTCGGGCAAGGGACCAGTATGCGTTTCCGGCCTTCGCGCACGGTCGCCTTCCGCTCGGCTTCGCTGCTGATGATCGGCGGCTATCTGGTCGCACTGGTCGCCGCTTCGCAATGGCTGGCGTTGAGTGGCAGCGATTATGCAGCGTGGTTGCAACTCGCCTTTGTTACCGCAGCGGCCACCGCCAGCATGATTTTCCTGCCCTCGCGGCGGCTGCGCGGGTGGCTGCGGGTGACC
>JARXKR010000068.1:3264-8399 GCA_030271565.1 Pseudomonadota bacterium | reverse complement strand
TTCGACTTGCTGCGGGTCGCGGGGCAACAGCTGGCAAGCTACCTTGCCGAGCATGCCGGGCAGGCGGCACTGGCCGAAGCGGCGCGGTTCGACGATTTCCATCGCCGCATTGCCTTCGTGATGCACGACATCAAGAACCTCGCCAGCCAGATGGGGCTGCTCGCGCGCAACGCCGAACAGCATGCCGAGAACCCCGAGTTCCGCGCCGACATGCTGGTGACGCTGCGCAATTCGGCCGACAAGCTCAACGCGCTGCTGGCGCGGCTGTCACGCTACGGCGCACCGGCGATTGCCACGCTCGCCCCAGTCCGCGCCGACGAACTGGCGCAGGGCGTGGTCGAACTACTCAGTGCTCGTCACCCGGTCACTCTGGTCGAACGCGAACCGGTCGAGGTCTCGGCCGAAAGTGGCTCGCTCGAACAGGTGCTGCTGCACCTCGTCCAGAACGCGATCGACGCCAGCGCTGCGGATGCGCCGGTGTTCGTTCGCGTCGCCAGTGAAGCCCTGCACGGGGTGATCGAAGTCACTGACTCGGGCACCGGGATGAGCCCCGAATTTGTCCGCAGCCGGCTGTTCAAGCCGTTCGATTCGACCAAGCAGGGCGGCTTCGGGATCGGGGCCTATGAAGCGCGCGAGCTGGTCCGGGCGATGCAGGGCCGGCTCGATGTGGAAAGCCGCGAGGGGCTCGGCACGCGCTTTACTGTGCGGCTGCCGCGCGCCGATGCCGCGCAATTGATCAAGAACCTGGCCGCAGACGCCGGGGAAGAAAAGAGGGTCGCGTGATGCCGGATGTTAAACCCAAGCTGCTGATCGTCGAGGACGATCCCGGCCTTCAAGCCCAGCTCAAATGGGCCTGGCCCGACTTTGAGGTGATCGTGGCCGGGGACCAGGCCAGCGCGATTGCGGCACTGCGCAGCGAGGAGCCGCCGGTGGTCACGCTCGATCTTGGTCTGCCGCCAGATCCCGACGGGACCAGCGAGGGCTTCGCGGTACTCGATGCGATCATGGCGCTCAAGCCCGATACCAAGGTGATTGTCGCCTCGGGCCACGGCGCGCGTGGTTCGGCATTGCAGGCGATCGCCAAGGGTGCCTACGATTTCTATCAGAAGCCGGTCGATATCGAGGCCCTCGGGCTGATCGTGCGGCGTGCGTTGCAGTTGCACCTGATCGAGCGCGAGAACCAGCAATTGGCCGCACGCGGCAGTGAGGACAATCGCGTGCTGGGCCGGATGATCACCGCCGCACCCGAAATGATCAAGGTCGCGCGCACGATCGAGCGGGTCGCCAACACCAATGTCTCGGTGATGCTGCTTGGAGCGAGCGGGACCGGCAAGGAACTGCTCGCGCGCGGACTGCACGACGCAAGCGACCGCGCGGGCGGGGCGTTCGTTGCGATCAATTGCGCGGCGATCCCTGAAAACCTGCTCGAAAGCGAGTTGTTCGGGCACGAAAAGGGGGCGTTCACCGGCGCGGTCAAGACCACCGAGGGCAAGATCGAATTGGCGAACGGAGGGACGTTGTTCCTCGACGAGGTCGGCGACATTCCCTTGCCGCTGCAAGTCAAACTGTTGCGCTTCCTGCAGGAGCGGGTGATCGAGCGGATCGGTTCGCGCAAGTCGATTTCGGTCGACACCCGGATCGTCTGTGCCACCCACCAGGACCTTGAGGCGATGATTGCCGACGGCCGCTTCCGCGAAGACCTGTTCTACCGTCTCGCGGAGATCGTGGTGCGCATCCCTGGGCTGGCTGAGCGCGCGGGAGATCCCGCATTGCTCGCCAAGGCTTTCCTCGCCCGGTTTGCCAAGGAGATGAACCCCGCAGTCAAGGGCTTCGCCCCCGACGCGCTTGCGGCGATCGACCAATGGGGCTGGCCGGGCAACGTCCGCGAGCTTGAAAACAGGGTCAAGCGCGCGGTGATCATGACCGAGAGCAAGCTGGTCGGCGCCGCCGACCTCGATCTCGTCGCGCCCGATCGCACCGGCGCGCAGGTGCTCAACCTCAAGTCGGCGCGCGAAACTGCTGACCGCCGGGTGATTCGCCATGCGTTGGCGCGGAGTGAGGGCAACATTTCGAGCACCGCCAAGATGCTCGGGATCAGCCGCCCGACGCTCTATGACCTGCTCAAGCAGTACGACATGCAGGTTTGAACCGAATGATACAGCGTTCCGTCTTGTTGGCCCTGTCAGCCTCGCTTATGGCGCTCGCTGCGCCAGGCCAGGCGATGCCTGGCGCGGCGCAGGACAGCTTTGCTGCGGCGACCAAGGCCTTGGCACGCGGGGACGGGATTGCGGCGGAGGCCGACCTTCAACGCGCCTTGCAAGCCGGGGCGAGCAAGTCCGAGATCGCTGCGGCGATGGGCGAGGCGCTGATCGATCAGGGCGCGATCGACAAGGCCCGCGAGTGGCTCGCACCGGGTCAGTTCTCGCCTGCCGAAGCAGGCCACGGCTGGCGCATGCTCGGCATGCTCGAGCGGCTCACGGGCAATCTGGGCGCTGCCGGAAAGGCTTACGATCAGGCGCTCAAGGTTTCGGGCAAGGATCCCTTGTTGTGGGTCGAGATCGGACGGATGCGCTATAGCGGAGGTGAGCAGCTGCAAGCGGTCGATGCTGCGGAGCGCGCACTGGCAGCAGCGCCCGACAATCCGCGCGCGCTCGAATTCAAGGCCGAACTGGTTCGCGATGCGCAGGGCTATGCCGCCGCGATCCCGCTGTACGAGCGCGCGCTCGAGGCCAATGGCAACGATCTCGCGCTGCTCGGTGGGTACGCGGCTGCGTTGGGCGAGGCAGGACGGGCGAGCGACATGCTGGCGGTGACCCGCCACATGCTCGAGGTCGCTCCCCACAGCCCGCGCGCTTTCTTCCTTCAGGCAGTGCTCGCCGCTCGCGCCGGGCAGATCGATCTCGCGCGGTCTCTGCTCAGCCGGACCAAGGGCAAGCTCGCGACCGACCCGGCGGGGATGCTGCTTCAGGGCCTGCTCGACCTTGAAGCAGGTAACGCCAACGTTGCTGCGGACGAACTCGCGGTGCTGGCAGATCGCCAGCCGGCCAACCAGCGGGTGCAGTTGCTGCTGGCGCGCGCGCTTTATGCTTCGGGCGATTACAACCAGCTGTTCACGCGGTTCGGCGCACTGGCGCAGCGCAGCGATGCTTCGCCTTACCTGCTGACCTTGCTTGGGAGGGCCAACGAGGATCAGGGCAATCGCGCTGCGGCGGCAGCCTTGCTCGACCGCGCTGCGGCACCGGCATCGCCGCCGCTGCAACCGATCTTCGAAGCCGACAGCCCGGCCGTGCTCGGCTCGCGCTTTGCCGCCGAACCCTCGGCGCTGGGGCTCGCCGTACCCTATGTGCGCAGCTTGCTCGTCGCCGGCAACCGCAGTGCGGCGGCGCAGGCTGCGGGACAGTTTCTGCGCGCGCGGCCCGGCTCGGATTCGGCACTTGGACTGCTCGGCGATGTCGAGCTCTACAGCGGTGCTCCCGGCGCGGCGCTCCAGCATTACGATCTGGCCGCAAGAGTGCGCTTCCCCGATCTGCTGCTGCTGCGGATGGGTGAGGCCTTCGTCGGAGTCGGTCAGCCGGGTGCGGCACAGCCGGTGGTCGCGCGCTATCTCGCCGCATTTCCGGGGAGCCGACTGGCGGCGCGGATGGCGGCGAACATGGCAGCCTTGGCAGGTGACTGGCAGACGGCCGCGGGCTTGCTCGACAACCTGCGGCTACGCGGCGGCAATCAGGACGTCCGGTTGCTCGCCGATCTCAGCTTTGCACAGTTGCGCAGCGGCGATGCTTCGGCTGCACTTATCAGCGGCCAGCGCGCGTGGGAGCTCCAGCCCAATAGCCCGGTAGCGGCACAGGCGCTCGGCATGGCGATGGCCGAAGTGGGCGAAGACACCGCAGGAGCACGCCAACTGCTGCTCCAGGCGCGCCGCATGGGCGGCGACAATCCGCTTTTGCAAGCTGCACTTACCAAGCTTCACTAACCCCTCGACAACCGCGTCCGCCTTGCCCAATGTCGATTTCATCGATCGATTAAACTGGTAAGGAATGACGATGTCCGGGGTGCTGCACGGGGTTACTGTAATCGAGCTGGCCGGGATCGGGCCGGGGCCGTTTTGCGGGATGATGCTCGCCGATCACGGTGCGCGGGTGATCCGGGTCGAGCGGCCGGGCACGACTGGCAGGTTTGGTGACAGCGGCAACCGCGACATCCTCAACCGCAACCGTGAGCGGATCGAACTCGACCTTAAGGCCCCGGCGGCGATTGCGCAGCTGAAGCAACTGGTGGCCTCGGCCGATGCACTGATCGAGGGCTATCGCCCGGGTGTGCTCGAGCGGCTCGGGCTTGGGCCCGAAGTGCTGCTCGGGATCAATCCCAAGCTGGTGATCGGGCGCATGACCGGATGGGGCCAGGACGGACCGATGGCACCTCTCGCCGGACACGATATCAACTACATCGCGCTGTCGGGTGCGCTGCATTCCTATGGTCGCGCGGGCGAGAAGCCGACTTTCCCGGTCAATGCGGTGGGCGATTTTGGCGGCGGCGGAATGCTGCTCGCGTTCGGCGTGGTCGCGGCAGTGCTTCATGCGCGTGGCGGCGGCACCGGTCAGGTGGTCGACGCGGCGATGGTCGACGGCGCGGCGGTGCTCTCGGCAATGACCTACACCTTCCTCGGCAACGGCCAATGGAAGGACGAGCGCGGGGTCAACCTGCTCGACAGCGGCACCCACTTCTATGACACTTACGAAACCAGCGACGGCAAGTGGATCTCATTGGGTTCGATCGAACCGCAGTTCTATGCGCTGCTGCTCGAGAAGACCGGACTGACCGGCGATCCAGATTTCGCCCAGCAAATGAACCCGGCGCAATGGGGACTGCTCAAGGAGCGGATGACCGCGCTGATCCTGACCAAGACCCGCGACGAATGGTGCGCGATCATGGACGATACCGACATCTGCTTCGCCCCCGTGCTGAGCCTGCGCGAGGCACCAAAGCATCCACACAACGTTGCGCGCGGAACCTTTGTCGAGGACGGCGGCATGGTTCAGCCCGCGCCCGCGCCGCGCTTTTCCGCCACTCCCGCGCCGCCGGTCAGCCTGGCTGGGCGGTGAGTACGGGTTACAAAGTTTACACGAAGTTTACAC
>JARXKR010000068.1:0-3164 GCA_030271565.1 Pseudomonadota bacterium | reverse complement strand
AAGTTTACACGAAGTTTACACCTAAACGAAGTCTTCGCACTCGGCTGGATTTTTCGGTCTGCGTTTGATTGGAGCCTTGCAAGCGATCTAGCAAATGCGAACGATGTAGGAAAATCCGGCAAGATAACGATTGCTTGGCAGGACGATCCTGCAGTCACAACACTCCGTCCATCCTGAGCTTGACGAAGGATTGTCCTTGTTTTTTGGCTGGCGAATGCGGCACGAAGAGAAAGACAGCCCCCTTCGACTGCCTGCCAAGGCAGGCGCTCAGGACAGGCTTCGACAAGCTCAGGGTAAGCGGAGGGGTTTTGGTGTGCTGAGCAAGATCGATCCGATGGTGCGGCTTCTCGTATTCGCAATCCTGCTCGCCTTCGTGGTGCCGGTGCAGGGCGAATGGCGCGATGTTGCGCAGTATGTTTCCAACGCCGCAGTATTCCTGTTGTTCTTCCTCAACGGCCTGCGCCTGCCGCGGCACGAAGTGGTCGCGGGACTGACCAACCACCGGCTGCTCTACCCGCTGGTCGCATGGTGCTTCGGCGCGATGGCGCTGGCGGGCTGGCTGGTGTGGCATCTGGGCAGCGGCTGGATGCCGCCGTTGCTGGCGCTCGGTTTCCTGTACTTGGGCTGCCTGCCATCGACTGTCCAATCGGCTACGGCCTATTCCTCGCTCGCTGGCGGCAATGTGGCGAGCTCAGTGGTCGCGGCGGCTTTGCTCAACGTGATCGGGGTGTTCGTCACCGCGCCGCTGTTCGCGTGGGCGGCTGGCGGGCAGGGCGGCGGGCTCCACGCCGACGGCCTGCTTAAGGTTGTGGGGATTCTGCTGCTGCCGTTCATGCTCGGGCAGATTGCGCAAGGCTGGCTGGGCAACTGGGTGCGCGAGCATCGTCAGCTCGCGACCTGGTTTGATCGCAGCTCGATTGCGATTGCGGTCTATGTCGCCTTTTCTGGCGCGGTGGAGCAGCGGTTCTGGACCAGGATCGACGGGGCTGGCTGGCTGTGGCTGGCGGGCGGCACTGCGGTGCTGATCGGCTTTGCGCATGGCGGGGCGTGGCTGCTTGGCGGACTGCTCAGGCTCGATCGGCCCAACCGGATCACCATGCTGTTTGCCGGTGCACAAAAGAGCATCGCAATGGGCGCTCCGCTCGCGTCGGTACTGTTCCCGCCCGCCGTGGCCGGGGTCATCCTGCTGCCGATCCTGATCTACCACCTGGCGCAGCTGGTGCTCGCAGCGCCGCTCGCGGCACGGCTCAATAGTGCTCCGGGTGCCGCTTCCGGTGCCTGATCGACCAGCCGAGCGACGCCACGATCAGCACCGCCCCGACCAGCCCGGTGATCGTATCGGGCACTTCCCAATGGGCTGAGACCAGCATGATCACGCCCAGCGCGATGATCGCCCAGAACGCTCCGTGTTCAAGATAGCGGTATTCGGCCAGGGTCCCCTGTTTGACCATCAGCAAGGTCAATGATCGGACGAACATCGCCCCGATTGACAGCCCCAGTGCGATCACGATCATGTTGTTCGACAGCGCAAATGCCCCGATCACCCCGTCGAAGCTGAAGGTCGCGTCAAGCACGTTAAGGTAGATGAAACTGCCAAACCCCGACCTGACAATCGCCCCCGCCGCCTTGAGCTTGGTTTCGCGGTTTTCCAGAAATTTGCCCAGCGCCTCGACCAGCAGGAAGGTGACGATGCCGAGGATCCCGGCGACCAGATAGGTCCAGCTCACTCCCTCGGGCAGGTAGCTTGAAACCCACCACAGGGTCAGCAGGACCACGACGGTTTCAACCATCGGCACCACCGAGAACTTGGTCAGCTGCTCTTCGACCACCTTGATCCAGTGGACTTCCTTATCCGAATCGAAAAAGAACTTGAGCCCGACCAGTAGCAGGAAAGCCCCGCCGAATCCGGCGATCCCGGGATGGGCAGCGTGCATTATCGTTTCGTATTGTGCCGGGTTGGACAGCGACAGGCGGAACGCCTCGACCGGTCCGATCCCCGCCGCCACCGCGACGATCGCCAGCGGGAAGAAAATGAACATGCCGTAGACCGCGAACACCATGCCCCAGGTCAGGAACCGCTTGCGCCACAACTCGTCCATGCCTTCGAGCACGCTGGCGTTGACCACCGCGTTGTCGAAGCTGAGCGATATTTCGAGCACCGCGAGCACGCTGACGATCCACAGGATCCGCAGCGCGCCGGCCACGCTGCCGCTCTCGCTCCAGCCGTACCAGGTGCCCAGCGCCAGGCACATCAGCGTAAACAGGATCGAAATCCGGAAATGTTTGAACATGGGGAGTTTCCGCTACTTCGGCTGGTAGGTCTGTTCGGTGCCCGGGAAGCTGCGAGCACGCACTTCGGCGGCATACAGGGTAACAGCTTCGGAAATTAGCTCGGCCATTTCGCCATAGCGTTTGACGAAGCGGGGGACGCGTTCGAACATTCCCATCATGTCTTCGGTAACCAGCACCTGGCCGTCGCACTGTGCCGAAGCGCCGATCCCGATGGTCGGGCAGGCAACCGCCTTGGTCACCTCGATCGCGATCGGCTCGACCACACCTTCGATGACGATGGCAAATGCTCCTGCGTCGGCGAGCGCCAGCGCGTCCGAGACGATCTTCTTGGCTTCGACATCGCTGCGCCCGCGCGCGTTATAGCCGCCCAGCACGTTGACCGCCTGCGGAGTAAGGCCGACGTGGCCCATCACCGGGATCCCGCGCTGGTTCAGGAAGGCAACCGTCGCGGCCATCTCAGCCCCGCCTTCGAGCTTGACCGAGCTCGCGCCGGTTTCAGCGAGCAGCTTGGATGCGCTGGCAAAGGCCTGCTCGGGCGAGGCTTCGTAGCTGCCGAACGGCAGGTCGACCACCACCGCCGCGTGATACGATCCGCGCACCACCGCCGCACCGTGCGCGATCATCATGTCGAGCGTGACCTGCAGGCTGGAAGGCAGACCATAGATCACCTGCCCGAGCGAATCCCCGCACAGGATCAGGTCGCAATGCTCGTCGAGCAACTGCGCCTGCCGCGCGGTGTACGCGGTCAGCATCACCAGCGGCTCGGCGGTGACCCCGTCGACCTTGCGCTGGCGGATCGCCGGGATGGTGACGCGGCGCAGCGGCGAAGGCGTCGGGTGCGCCCGGCTGGTCGCGGTGTCGAGCTGAAAGGT
>JARXKR010000067.1:1216-11767 GCA_030271565.1 Pseudomonadota bacterium | reverse complement strand
GGTCGAACACCAGCTTGGAACGGTCGTCTTCGCTGCGGCGCAGCACGTTGCTCTCAGCCTCAAACACGAATCCTGCGGCCGCCATATCGGCCTTGACCCGTTCCGGATCGATCCGGTGGAGGCGGTCGGCCACTTCGCGCGGGTCGCCACCCGCCGGCCCCGCATGATCGACAATCACCACATGGCCGCCGGGCTTGAGCTGGGTGAACCAGGCAGCCAGCACCTTGGGCACCTCAACCCGGGGGAAGTGGTACTTCTCCGATTCCCAGTAGAGGTCGTGGTAGTTGAGGTTGGTGAAAATCAGGTCGAGCGAACGCGGCGCAAACTGCATTTGCGATACTTCGGCGACCATCACGTGGAGCTGCGGGACCTTGCCGACGAACGGCTCCCACGCCTTGGCATCGTTCTCGCCCGGAGGATTGGCGGCGAACACCATGCCCTTGGGCCCGACAGCGCGGGCCAGCAGGAACGAATAATATCCACCGCCAGCGAAGAAATCGAGCACGGTCTGGCCCGGCTTGACCCCCGCAAAGGTCAGCACCGCCGCGGGCATGCGCCCTTCGTCGAGCTTGCGCATATCATCGCTGCGCAGCGGATCGGCGAGCCACGCAGCAACAGGTGCCGGTTTGATCGCGTGCGCGGCAGGCTTGGCCAGCAGCGGCGCGGTAAGCGCAGCGGCGCCGAGCAGGGCAAGCGGAATAAGGCGGCGGTGCATGGCAATTCTCCCCGGTTGTGTACGATGCCAATGCACCGCAACCTGCGGCGAATAGCCAATGCTATTCGATGAACTGCGCGCAGAAGTTACCGCAAGAGCCAGATTAGCTCTAATGCGCGAGCAGCAGCGCCGGACCAGCCGCCAGTTCGAGGAAATGCCGGGTCACCCCGCCGAACACGAATTCGCGTAGCCGGGTATGGCTGTAGGCACCCATGACCAGCAATTGCGCGTCCAGCCGGGCGACCTCGCCACTGATCGTATCCTCGACCGATTTGCCCTTGGGCAATTGCGTCAGCTCGGCCTTGATCCCGTGGCTGGCGAGATAACGGAGCGGATCGGTCTGCGGAAAGTCGCCGTTGTCTCCTTTGTCCACGGTCAGCACGCGCACGTCATTGCAGGCTTTGAGTAGCGGCATCGCCCCGCGCAGCGCCCGGGCGCATTGGATCCCCCCATCCCAGCCGACGCAAGCCACCTCGAACGGCATCGGCAGCGGGGCCGCGCCGAGCACCAGCACCGGGCAATTGGCCTCGATCGCCAGATCGCCGGCGTAACCGCACCCGCGCGAGACGACGATCAGATCGGCGAGGCCGGCTGCGACTAGCATCGCGTCGAGCGGGGGGCCTTCCATCTTGCATACATCGAACGGCACATCGCCCGCCGCGAGCTTGCCTTCCAGTGCCTCGGCCAAGGCATTGTCGGCCGCGATTGCCTCTTCCAACGCATGAGTCGCGACATAGGTACCGCCATAGGGGTTGATCGTGACGTAGGGATCGAGCGGGGTGTCGATCAGCAGGGTCAGATGCCCGCCGGTGGACCGCGTGATCGCCAGTGCGGTGTCGAGTCGGGCGGAATTTTGGCGGTCTTGACCGGCCTGGACGAGGATCGAACGCATGATGCTGCTCCTTCCTGACTGACGCTGATCTTATCGCAATGCTGCGTCCATGATCCAGATCAAATTGCGTGCCCGGGTTGCGCTGGCGAAATCGATCCGCCAGTGCCAAAATGACCCGGGACGCAGGAGCGACGTGTGAGCGAGAAGCAATTTGCAGCAGTAATCTTCGACTTCGGCGGGGTCATTACCGCCTCGCCGTTTGAGGCGTTCAACCGGCTCGAGGAAGAGCGCGGGCTGCCGCAGGACTTCATCCGCTCGGTCAACGCCGCCAACCCGCATGGCAACGCCTGGGCGCAGTTCGAACGCGCCGAGGTCGACGCGCGAATGTTCGATCTGCTGTTCGAGGCCGAGGCCGAGGCGCAAGGTCATCCGCTCGAAGGGCGGGCGGTGCTGGCGGTGCTGTCGGGCAGCATCCGCCCGGCGATGGTCCGCGCGCTCGACCAGCTCGCTGCGGCGGGTTACCGGCTCGCCTGCATCACCAACAACGTCCCCAGCGGCCACGGCGCCGGGATGGCGCGCAGCGGCGATGCCAAGGATGCCTATGAGCAGGTCTTCGCGCGGTTCGAAGCGGTAATCGAAAGCTCCAAAGCCGGGGTGCGCAAGCCCGACCCGCGGATTTACCAGATAATGTGCGAGCAATTGGGGCTCGCCCCCGCGCAATGCATCTACCTCGATGACCTCGGGATCAACTGCAAGCCGGCGGCCGCGCTGGGCATGGCGGCGATCAAGGTAACCAGCGGCGAGCAGGCGCTGGCCGACCTGTCGGCCCTGCTGGGCTTGCCACTGGGTTGAGCTGGCGCTTGCATTTGGTGCAAGTCTGACGGCAAATTGTGCAATTGCAGAACGCGTTGCGTTTCCCTAGCGCCGCTCGACCTGTTCAACCGGAGAACCCATGGCTCAGAAGCTTTATCCATCCGCAGAGGCCGCGCTCGAAGGCGTCTTGAAGGACGGCCTGTTGATCGCTTGCGGCGGGTTCGGGCTGTGCGGCATTCCAGAGCGTTTGCTCGATGCGGTGCGCGACAGTGGGGTTACCGGGCTGACCTTTGCCAGCAACAACGCCGGGATCGACAACGAAGGCATCGGCAAGCTGCTCCGCACCAAGCAGGTCAAGAAGATGATCAGCTCGTACGTGGGTGAGAACAAGGAGTTCGAGCGCCAGTACCTGTCGGGCGAGCTGGAGGTCGAATTCTCACCGCAAGGCACCTTGGCCGAGCGGATGCGGGCGGGCGGAGCGGGAATTCCGGGGTTTTATACCAAGACCGGGGTCGGCACGCTGGTGGCCGAGGGCAAGGAAGTGAAAGAGTTCGGCGGGGAGGACTACATCCTCGAAGCCGGAATTTTCGCCGATCTGGCCTTGGTCAAGGCGTGGAAAGCCGACGAGACCGGCAATGTCGTGTTCCGCAAGACCGCGCGCAATTTCAACGTGCCCGCTGCGCACTGCGGCAAAGTCTGCGTGGTCGAGGTGGAGGAGATCGTGCCTGTGGGCACCTTGGACCCCGACTGCATCCATTTGCCCGGGGTCTACGTCCAACGGCTGATCGTCGGCAGTCCCTACGACAAGAAAATCGAATTCCGCACCACTCGCACCACGGATGTCGGCTGATGACCATGCACGATCATATCGCCAAAGGCTGGACCCGCGACCAGATGGCAGCGCGTGCGGCCAAGGAACTGCGCGATGGCTATTACGTCAACCTCGGGATCGGCATCCCGACGCTGGTGGCAAACCACGTGCCTGCCGAAATGACCGTCACGCTGCAGAGCGAAAACGGTATGCTCGGGATCGGCCCGTTCCCGACCGAGGACGAGATCGACGCCGACCTGATCAACGCCGGCAAGCAGACGATCAGCGAATTGCCGCACTCGGCCTATTTCGACAGCGCGGCGAGCTTCGCGATGATCCGCGGCGGGCACATCGATCTTACCGTCCTGGGCGCGATGGAAGTCGCCGAGAACGGCGACATCGCCAACTGGATGGTCCCGGGCAAGATGATCAAGGGCATGGGCGGGGCGATGGACCTGGTCGCCGGGGTCAAGAAGATCATCGTGGTGATGGAGCACTGCGCCAAGGACGGCAGCCCCAAATTCATCCCCGAATGCACCCTGCCGCTGACCGGCAGGAATGTGGTCGACATGGTGATCACCGATCTGGCGGTGTTCCAGCGGCCCGATCATCAGAGCCCGTTCAAGCTGATCGAACTCGCGCCCGGCGTGACGGCTGAAGACCTCGCGGCCAAGACCACTGCGCATTATCTCGTCTGATCGAAAGGGTTGCGCGCGGGCTTCGACAGGCTCAGCCTGAGCGGGGTTTTGAACTTTTGACGCAACACCCGCTCAGCCTGAGCCTGTCGAAGGTCGCGCGCTGATCGGCTTTCGCGATTGAGGTAACGATGAACAACGATGTGTGCCGGCTGACCGGGTGCGAGTTTCCGCTGTTTGCTTTCAGCCACTGCCGCGACGTTGTCGTGGCGGTGAGCAAGGCGGGCGGGTTCGGGGTGCTCGGCGCGACCCGCTTTACCCCGGAGCAGCTCGAAGAGGAGCTCGCCTGGATCGATGAACATATCGAGGGCGCGCCTTACGGGGTCGATGTGCTGGTCCCCGAAGTGGTCGATCCGCGCGTCGCCGCGATGGCCGACAACGACACCCGCGCGCAAGCGATCTCGGCTGAGCACCGGGCTTTCACCGCCGACCTGCTCGGCCAGTACGGCATCGCGGTGCCGCCAGAGGAAGTAGTCGCATGGCGCGGACGCTCGGGAATCACGCCTGAAAACGGCTATGCCCTGATGGAGGTCGCATTCCGGCACCCGATCCGGTTGATCGCCAACGCGCTGGGGATCGCCCCACCCGAGATGATTGCGCAGGGCAAGGCGCGCGGCATTCCGGTCGCGGCCTTGGTCGGGGCCAAGGAGCACGCGCTGCGGCAGGCGGCGGCCGGGGTCGACATCATTGTCGCGCAAGGCACCGAAGCCGGCGGGCACTGCGGCGAGGTTTCGACGCTGGTTCTGATCCCCGAGGTCGTGCGCGCATTGGCCAAAGGCGGATACGACATCCCGGTACTGGCCGCCGGCGGGATCATGACCGGCGGCCAGATGGCCGGGATGATGGCGGCGGGGGCGCAGGGTGCGTGGACCGGATCGGTCTGGCTCGCCACGCCCGAGGCGGAAACCAGCGAAGCCTTCCGCGACAAGATGATCGCGGCCCGCAGCCGCGACACCGTGCGGTCCAGAAGCCGTACGGGAAAACCAGCGCGCCAGCTCAAGACCGCGTGGCACGAGGCATGGGACAGTACCGAAGGGCCGGGCGCGCTGCCGATGCCGCTAATGGGCATGGTCTCCGAGCCGAGTTTCCAAAGGATCGAAAAGGCGGTATTGGGCGGGAACCAACAGGCCCGCGAACTCGTTTCCTACTTCGTGGGTCAAGGCGTAGGCCTGATCGACCAGGTCCGCAGCGCGCGCGGAGTGGTTCAGGAATTTCGCGAGGAATTCGCGGCGGCAGTCATGGGACTGGCCGCAACGATGGAGTGAGCACTTGAGTGTCCGGGCAGCCTTTCGCGAACGTTATCTCGATGTTGTCGGGTCCATCTATATCTACAACGAATTTCGCGGGTACACTTCGCTCGACCGGGTGCTCGCAGCCGTGCGCGAACGCTGCCCCGACGATCAGGGGTTCCAGGACGAGATCGCCAAGCACCGCGCCGACGAACGCAAGCATTACGTGATGTTCCGCCGCTGGTTCGAGCGGCAGGGGCGCATGCCACTTCAGGTCGACAGCGGGGTCGGGCATATCGACCGGTTCATCCAGTGGGTGTTCCATTGCTCGATCGAAGAGCTCGATACCGACCACGTCCTTGCCAATGCCGACGAGTTCGAGCAGCTGTGCCGGGTCATCATGCTGACTGAGCAGCGCGGCTACCGTCAGGTTGAGATCATCCTCAAGAACAAGCTGATCATGTCCGATCCGATCCTCAAGCGGATTTTCCAGATCGTCCACAAGGACGAGCCCGACCACTTCCTGCCCTACCAGCGCTGGCTCGAACGCCAGGGCCGCGCCACCGCCAAATGGAACGAACGCGCCGCCGACTGGTGCATCCACAAGATCCTGATGCTGGCGAAGTTGCCCGCGCTGTTCCTCGATTCGGGGCGCGAGCGGATGGAACACTGGCCGGATGAAGCTGCGGTAAATGCTGCCTGACCCTTCCCCCTCGACGGGGGAAGGATGCAAAGACTTGGCGGCCTGCCGCCTCGTCGTAGCTGGATGGGGGTGCGCGTGCCTTGAGGCGCTCCGCCCGAACGAGAGTTCACCCCCACCCAATCTGCGCTAGGCGCTGACACGCCAAGCTTCAGTATCCCTCCCCCATCGAGGGGAAGGGTTTCGCGTTGCCACGGTTGGCGCTAGTTTCGCGTCATGACTTACACGCTGATCACCGCCAACCGGAACTATTCAAGCTGGAGCCTGCGCCCGTGGGTGCTGATGAAGGCACTCGGGATCGCGTTCACCGACCAGCTGGAGCAGTTCGCCAAGCCGGATAATTACCGCGCTTTCCGCGAGTTTTCGCCGACCGGGCAAGTCCCGGTTTTGATTGACGGTGACCATATCGTTGCCGATTCGCTGGCAATCGCGCTTTACCTGGCCGAGCGTCACGAGGGCATCTGGCCGACCGATTCAGACGCTCGCATCTTCGCTCAGGGAGCGGTTTGCGAAATGCACGGCGGATTTGGCCATTTGCGCAACGATTGCACGATGAACGTCGGGGTGCGCGTCAAACCCAAGCCGATGAGCGAAGGCCTGCAGCGCAATGTCGCCCGCGTCCGCGAGATTTTCGAAAGCGGCTTAAGCCGGTTCGGCGGCCCGTGGCTGGCGGGCGCAGAATTCAGCGCCGCCGATGCCTTCTACGCGCCCGTAGCTTTCCGCATCCGCACCTACGGACTCGACGTCGGTGCTGGCCAAGCCTGGGTCGACCGCGCCCTCGTCCACCCGGCGATGCTGCAGTGGGAAGCCGAAGCGCTCGCCGAGGATTGGCGCGAGGTCAGCCATGAGGAAGAACTGGCGGCTGCCGGGGTGATTACCGCCGATTATCGCTCGGCCTGAACAAGCCTTACTTTAACGCCGCTTTCAGCTTGTCGACCAGGTCGGTCTTTTCCCATGGGAACAGGTCGCCCTCGGGCGTGCGACCGAAATGCCCATAGGCTGCGGTCGGCGAATAGATCGGCTTGTTGAGTCCCAAGTGGGTGCGAATGCCGCGCGGGGTCAGATTGACCAGCGCGGGCAGCACGCTTTCGAGCTGGCCCTCGGTCGCACCCTGCCCGGTGCCGTGCAAGTCGACGTAGAGTGACAGCGGTTCGGCCACCCCGATCGCATAAGCGATCTGGATCGTGCAGCGCCGCGCGAGGCCAGCTGCGACGACGTTCTTGGCAAGGTAGCGGGTAACATAGGCCGCCGAGCGATCGACCTTGGTCGGATCCTTGCCCGAGAACGCGCCGCCGCCGTGCGGGGCCGCACCGCCATAGGTATCGACGATGATTTTGCGCCCGGTCACCCCGGCATCGCCGTCGGGCCCGCCGATCTCGAACCGTCCGGTCGGATTGATGTGATAGACGGTGTTTTCGGTCAGCAATTCTGCGGGCATGACATCGGCGATCACGGCTTTGACGTAATTGCGCAAGGTCGCATATTTGGCTTCATCGCCCTCGCCGCCGTGGAAATAGTAATCCGGCGCGTGCTGGGTCGAGACCACGATCGCGGTCGCTTCGACCGGGCGTTCGTTGGCATAGCGCAGCGTGACCTGGCTCTTGGCGTCGGGCTCAAGAAACGGCGCGACGCCGCTCTTGCGATCGCGTGCCATGCGCTCGAGGATCTTGTGGCTGTAGTCGAGCGTGGCCGGCATCAGATCGGGGGTCTCATCGCTGGCATAGCCGAACATGATCCCCTGATCGCCGGCGCCTTCGTCCTTCTCCGCCCCGGCATCTACGCCCTGCGCAATGTGTGCCGACTGGCCGTGGAGATTGTTTTCGAAGCGGAATTCGTTCCAGTGGAACCCCGCCTGCTCGTAGCCGATCCGCTTGACCGTGGCGCGCACCGCCGCTTCGATCTGTTCGGGAATGCCCGGCGCCCACTGGCCATCTTCGTAAATTCCGCGGCCGCGGATTTCCCCGGCGAGCACCACCAATTGTGTGGTGGTCAGCGTTTCGCAGGCGATCCGGGCCTCGTTGTCGATGCCCAGAAACAGGTCGACCACCGCGTCGGAAATCTGGTCGGCCACCTTGTCGGGGTGGCCTTCGGAAACGCTCTCGGAGGTGAACAGGTAGGTGTTGCGCATTGGAAATCCGATATAAAGAAAGCTTTATGTCCCGCGCTCTAACCCCGTCTGCGGCGCAGTGCAACCAGTGACACGGTGAGCAGCAAGAAAGCCCAACCAAGCGACAGCAGGTTGCCCGTTCGCGCGAAAAGCGTGGGCTCGTGCGCCCTAGGGATGAGGCCCAGCAGCACCCCGGCAGAGTGCAGCGGGACCGACTGGCGGACCACGCCGTTCGCGTCGATCACCGCGCTGATCCCGGTGGTGGTCGAGCGCAGCACCGGCATGCCCTCCTCGATCGCGCGCATCCGCGCCTGGGCCAGATGCTGGGGCGGGCCCCAGCTGCCGAACCAGCCGTCGTTCGAGGGATTGAACAGGTAATCGGGGCGGTGCGCGGCATCGATCACATGGCCGGGGAAGACGATTTCATAGCAGATCTGCACCCCGGCCTTGCCGAACTTGCCCAGATCGAGCGTTTGCGGACCCGGACCCGGCAAGAAATCGAAATCGCCCGGCACCAGCCGGTTGAGTCCGAGCGGAGTGAGCAGGCTGCGCATCGGCAAGTATTCACCGTAAGGGACCAGATGCGCCTTGGCGTAACTCGCGGTCAGCGCGCCGGTGCCGTCGATAGCGGTCACCGCATTGCGCGCGCCGTAGGCCCGGTCGCCGCGAAATTCGAGGTCGACTGTACCGGTCAGCATCAACCGTCCCGGTGCGACCACCTTGCCCAGCCGCGCCCGCGCTACTGCCGGATCGGCGCCAAAGGTGTCGAAGTAGTAAGCCGCCGGATAGCCGCTGCGCAGATAGTCCGACACGCCAGATTCAGGCCACAGCAACAGCGCGCCTTGTCCCGCTGCGGCTGGTGGCACCAGCGTTGCCAGCCGCTCGAAGTTTTCGGGGAATTTCGCCGGATCGTTAAGTTCGTCCTGCGGGATATTGGGTTGGACCAGCGCGAAAGGCACCTTGCTGGAGGCTTCTCTGGCGGGCGGCACCAGCGTCGGACCGAGCTGGATCAGCAGCGGCAGCGCGAGCAGGATCAGCGCGCGGCGATCGCTGCGAAAGCGCGCAATGCCGATTTGCCACATTCCGGCCAGCAATATTGCGAGACCCGACAGTGCAAAGGTTCCGAGCCACGGCAAGGCACGCGCCGCACCTGGTTGCTCGAACGGACCGAGCAAAACCGCGCCCAGCGGGTTCCACGGGAAACCGGTAAAGACCCAGCCGCGCAGCCATTCGGCGACGATCCAGCTTCCGGCCAGTGCCAGCACCAATGCAATGCTTCGCGCGCGGGCATGCCATGCCGCGAAGGTTGCCAGCGCCGGATAGACCGCCAGATAACACGCGGAGAGCAAGACCGCGATCCAACCCAGCCAGGCCGGCATTGCGGCTTGATAGGTGAACGAAGTGGCGAGCCAGTTTAGCCCCAACGCAAACTGGCCGAGCCCGAAGCACCAGCCGAGCAGCAATGCGGCTTTGCGACTTGGCGCGGCCTGCAACAGCGCGATCAGCGCAGCGCAGGCCAGCAGGGTCAGCGGCCACAGTGCCCAGGGTTCAAACCCCAACGCGGACAGCGCACCGAGCA
The DNA here is from genome assembly GCA_030271565.1 of Pseudomonadota bacterium. Taxonomy (GTDB): domain Bacteria; phylum Pseudomonadota; class Alphaproteobacteria; order Sphingomonadales; family Sphingomonadaceae; genus Novosphingobium. The sequence goes on along the minus strand of JARXKR010000067.1, from coordinate 2,286 downwards.
GTAGCGCGGTCAGCCGAGGGTGGTTCACCGCAAGATTGGTCAGGCGGGGCAATTGCCCGGATCAGCTAACCGATTCGAGCGCTTCGCCGGCATCGCCCTCGAGCGGCTTCTTGCGCGGACGGCCACGGCGCGGCTTGGCTTCCTCTGCGGCCGGTTCGGCAGCGCGGCTCGCCGCAATGGCCGGGGGCAGCATGGCGGGATCGAGCCCGGCCGGTTCGAAGGTGCCCTCATCGCTCTCAGTCCCGGCATCGTCATGCGCAGGGCGATTGACCCGGCGCGGCTTGAGGCCGCCACGGTTGCGATCGCGCACAAACGGATTGGCGGGCGGCTCATACGGATTGGGCTGCGCGTCCTGCTCGCTCGCTTCGCCGTCATCGGATTCTGCGTCTTGCGGGGCTGCTTCCTCATTGCGGTTGCCGTCACGCGGCGCGTGCGCGACCTGCTCTTGCGGCATCTGGCGCGGGCGATCTTCGCGCGGTCCGCGCTCATAGCTCGGCTGGTTGAAGGTGGGGAAGTCGTTGTCGAGCGAGAAATCCGAACCGTCGTCGCCGTCCTCGTTGCCGCCCTCGAAGCGCTCGCCCGGGCGGGCACGCTGCTCGTCGGTGCGGACCCGGCTGTCGGCGGTCACGCGGAAATAGTGATCGGCGAACTGGAGGTAATATTCGGCCTGGACGCGGTCACCGTTGAGGTGCGCATCCTGCGCCAGCTTGCGGTATTTCTCGAGCAACTGGGGGGCATTGCCGCGCGCCCGGCTATCGATCCGGTTGAGCTGCTGACCACCGCCACCACTTCCCCCGCCTGGCCGATTGCCACGGCCGCGACGACGGTTGTTATTGTTGTTGCTGTTGTTGTTACCGCGATTGCTATTGTTGTTATTATTCAAGGGGTAAGTTTCCCTAATCCGTCAACCTGGCCGAAATTCCGGCTTCATGGCTGCATGGGCCCAGTGCCACGGGCGCCCAGTGCGCGTCGTGGGTCCGACATCTGCTGAACTGCGCGGCAAAATTGCCACTTGGGTGCAAATGCTGGAGTTGGCCTGCGGGTCTCACTAGGTGTGGACCGGCGCTGGC
>JARXKR010000067.1:0-1116 GCA_030271565.1 Pseudomonadota bacterium | reverse complement strand
CCGGTGCCTTCGAGCACTTCGGGCAGGCGGTGCAGGGTCAGGTTGATGCGGTGATCGGTGACCCGGCCTTGCGGGAAATTGTAGGTGCGAATGCGTTCCGAACGGTCGCCCGACCCGACCATCGCCTTGCGCGCTTCGGCCTCGGCCCCGTGGGCTTCGGCGCGTTTGAGATCGTAGAGCCGCGTCCGCAGCACCTGCATCGCTTTGGCCTTGTTCTTGTGCTGGCTGCGCTGGTCCTGCTGGATCACGACGAGGCCGGTGGGCAGGTGGGTGAGCCGCACCGCCGAATCGGTGGTGTTGACGTGCTGTCCGCCCGCGCCGCTCGCCCGGTAAATGTCGATCTTGAGGTCGCCATCGGCGATCTCGACATCGACCTCGTCGGGCTCGGGCAGCACCGCCACAGTTGCCGCCGAGGTATGGATGCGCCCGCCGCTCTCGGTCACCGGCACGCGCTGGACGCGGTGGACGCCGCTCTCGAACTTCAATTTGGCGAACACCCCGTTGCCCTGGATATTGGCAACCACTTCCTTGAAACCGCCGATGTCCGAGACATTGGCGCTGATCATCTCGATCCGCCAGCCCTGTTCGGCGGCGTACTTTTCGTACATCCGGTACAGGTCGGCCGCGAACAGCGCGGCCTCATCGCCCCCTGTGCCGCCGCGGATTTCGAGCATGGCCGGGCGGGAGTCTGCCGAATCGCGGGGGAGCATGGCGACGGCGAGCGCGTGCTCGGCTTGGGGAAGTTCGGCCTTGAGCCGCTCGATTTCCTCGGCGGCCATGGCACGCATATCAGGATCTGGGTCGGTGGTTGCAGATAGTTCAACCAACTCGGCGCGCATCGTTCTGACCTGCTCTGCGACCCGCGCAATTGGTTCAAGCTCGGAATAATCGCGCGAGGCGGCGACAAAGTCGGCACCCTCAAGCTGACCCGAAGCCATCCGCGCCTCGAGTTCAGCAAAACGCTCGGTCAATTGCGCGAGGCGGGTGTCGCTTATCGACATGGTGCAATTCCCCCTTCCCCGTCGGGGAAGGGCCGGGGATGGGGGAGCGAGGCGAAGCCGAGCGTCAACGCTGGCGTGGAACCCCCATCCCAACCCTTCCCCACTGGGGAAGGGC